>JAYEGO010000430.1:0-2419 GCA_034659155.1 Bacteroidota bacterium
CGATGCTTGCCCCGTGAAATCCTGTTTTACAGGAGTGGCTTTGCCACTATTTCACAGGGCTTGCATCGTTTTGAAAACAAATTCCTATTTTGATACCTCGTTAGCTCTGCTACGAGGTAGTTCATTTATACAAAAACGAAGTGAATAAACAAGTTCAGGATGACCAAAACGATTGCCTTTGAGACAGTCCTTGAGTTTGACTAATGGGCTTATTTCCTTGGATTAAACAATGAATTCCCATCATTAAATTTTCGCTCTAACAACAAATCAACCATCTGAACCCCATTCATCATGCTGCCATATAATCCATGGGCAAATTTAGGTTGATATAGATTCTCAATGGGAGTCTTAAAAGGCAGACGCTTAGGTCCGAATTGTGTTACAATTGATGCCATGTCGTATATACTTCCTGTTGGTGAGCCGGAATAACGGGAAAAGGTGGCAGGTGTAGCAATATCTTTAACCACAATGTGCTTGCTTAAACCGGGAATAAAATATTTTTCTGCAATATTGATAAAAAAGTCTCCCCATCGTTCTTTTTCGGCCTTGTACTTTTCAGGATCATTTTTCTGCCATTCAAGCCAGTTACTTATTCCAAAAGGAGTGCACCTGATAGTTATTGTGTTTTTGGCACCGGTGGTAAGTGAAGGGCAGATGACTGCTGCATGAAAACAATCTTCAGAAAATGCATTATCCCCCTCAAGGAATCCATTAAATAACTTTTCAGAAGTCCCAAGTCCTGTTGATACAACATTATAGGGATAATCAAGATCCATTCCGGCAAGATCAATCTTATCATCAAGACCAAGGGCAATATTTATCGACGAGGTAGACATAAGAACATTTTTTAGTCTTGTTATATATTTTTGTGGCAGGTTTTTATCTCCCACAAGTTGCCTCATTGCAACCATTGGGTCGATAGTTGTAATCACTTTATCAGCCCTGATAATGTTATCGTCTCCCTTAATTTTAACTCCTGATACTTTATTATTTTCAATCACAATTTTTTCTACTTCTGCATTCAGGCGAACCTCCCCTTCCCATTTTTGAAAAAGCCGCGTCATATTCGCCGGAAATTCATCAAAATATCCGTATGGTCTGAAACATCTTGTCATGGAAGACAGCATTGCTCCCGTGGCATAGATTGCTGAAGCCCTTTCAGAAGGTACCCCTGAAAACGAGGTGAAAGTTTCCATTACCTCGCGGAGCTTAGGATTTGTAATTTCAAATTTATCGAGCAAACCGGAATAAGTACGATTAAGATTTGTTATTACTTTGGGTGCTTTGAAGGGGGTAACAAGAGTGTCTTTCAGAGTTGGGAGAACTTTCAATTTTCTTACCTGCGAAAACATAGAGATAGAATACTTCATCAGTTTCTCAATCTTATCAGCATCATCAGGGAATTTTGTCTTGAGGTAGCGGGTGAAATTTTCAGGTCCTGCAGGAATTTTATATTCATCAACCTCATTACCATGAACCACAATACGCCGCATGAAATCCTTTTCATACTTTTTTAGTTTTATCTCCAGTCCCAAATATTCCATCATCTCAATAATATCAGGAAAGAGTTGTGTTGTTTCAAAGACATATTCTCCTCTCCTGTAGGCTGTACTATAACCACCGGGATAGGGATTTTTATCAATTATCAGGGTTTTTTTGCCTTTTGTATTTTTGAGCCACATCAGACCTGTAGCCAGACCGCTGATTCCTGCACCAATAATAACCAGGTCGTAATGATCACTTCCTGAATAATTAGAGTTGATCTCATCTTTGGATAATTTGATTTTGTTTGCCATTTGGTTTGAATTTTAAAACAATATAGTAAGATAAGGCTTTTCATTATAAAGCCAACTCCTTAACTGATATTTTCCTGTTTTCCGAGCAAATCTCAATGCAATCATCTGAACTTAATGGCATAGCGAGTCTTAACTGGCAGGTTGAATACAGTTAAGTCAGGACTCAAACAGTTTTTGGTTGTAAGAGACAAGACACCCCAAGTTTTGATGTTTCAGGCTTTCAGCCTGGTTCTGCCTCTTAACTAAATAAGCCTGAAGGGCTTGGAGACCATAACTTGGGACGCCTTGCCTGCCGGCAGGCAGGAAGTCCCAAGGAAAAACGCAATATGGAAACATCAGCCTGAAGGGCTTGAATATTAATAGCCCCGGGTAAGCCCCCTATTTGATGTAGCCATAATACAGCCATAGCTTAAGTTTATTTACTTTAGGTCTCCTGGGAAATAAAGGCTTCAGTGGCACCACCCGGGGTTAGGTTCGACCCATAAATCAAAGGTCCGACAACATGTTTTAATAAAGGCAAATAGCTATACCTGACCGTAATGAACGCTCGTATTTTTATACCCAATGTAATTTCATAATCATAAACAAACCAAACATATCTAATTGACTAATTGAGACAATGT
>JAYEGO010000431.1:0-2419 GCA_034659155.1 Bacteroidota bacterium
CTAATCCGGATATAAACAACCCTGTTATTTCTCCTGAAAAGGAGTAAGTAGGATTCAACCTCACTATAAAGCCCTGCTTGATTGTAATCTTTCATCAATCCAACAACCCGGGCAACAGGGTTATTATTATCTTCGTTGCCAGAACCAAGTTGTACTTTTTTCCCAATTGGTTCATCCCAGTTCATCCTCTTTGCAAGGCTTTCATTAATAAGAACTCCAGTTGCTGTATCTGCCATGATATCGCTGCTGAAATCTCTTCCTTCAAGAATGGTAATTCCCATTGTCTCAATAAAATCTTCATCGCAAACCCCGATGTTAACTCCCCTTTCATCCATTCCTTCAGGAGTTTCCAGGTTCATGATCAATTTACCCGAACCTTCTCCAACTCGCGACGATGTACCTCCAACATTAATAATTGCAGGACTCGAAAGCAATGCATCTTTCAACACTTCAAACTGTCTTCTCATAGGACCCGTTGACAATGTCAGACGCACCACATTTGATTTTTCAAAACCTATATCTTTTTTTGTTAAGAACCCAATCTGGTCATAAACTACCAGGGTGCTAATGATCATAATCAGGGATATTGAAAATTGAATTACCACCAGGACTTTTCGGAAAGATATTTTTTTGTCAAAGGAACTAATAGTTCCCTTTAATACCCGTACCGGGTTAAATTTTGAAAGATAAAAAGCCGGGTAGCTGCCTCCAATTATTCCCAGAAAAATAACAATACCAACAATTGCCATAATGATCATAGGATGTCCAAGTACCGAAGCCTCCAGGATTTTTCCTGAAATAAAATTAAACTGAGGTAACAATAAGAAAATTAATAGTATTGAGAACATAAGGGATATTATTGTTAGTATAAGTGATTCTGTAAGAAACTGTACAATAAGCAGGCTCCTGCCCGACCCCGCCACTTTTCTCAATCCTACTTCTCTGGCCCTCTTTGTTGACCTTGCAGTGGCCAGATTCATATAGTTGATACTGGCAATAATTAGCATGAAAAGAATAACAACAATAAAAACATATATGTATTGAATACTACCTGTTGGTTCAGGCTCTCCTTCATATTTTGAATAAAGATGGATCTTTGAAATGGGATCAAGTCCATAAACAACTTTTATATTAAATTGTTCAAAAATGTCAGCCATATACTTATCATACATTTCTTTAAGCTTTCCTTCAAACTGTTTGTAATCTGTTTTCTCGTTCAAGAGTAAATAGGTAAATACCCCAAAATTCCCCCAGCCACCTCCAAATTGCTCAGGTAATGTATTCCTGGAAACCAGTGCAGAAAACCTGAAGTGAGAATTCAAAGGAACATCTTCCATAAGTCCAGTGATAGAATAAGTTTCTTCATCTTCAGTTTGAATGGATTTACCAACCGGATTCGTGTCTCCAAAATATCTGTGGGCAAAACTTCTTGTTACCACCATGGAGTTTGGCATATTTAATATTACTTCTGGATCTCCGGCAACCAGATCATAAGTAAAAACATTGAATACTGAGGAGTCAACATAATAAACGTTCTCTTCATAAAACCTAATATCATCTTTAATAAACAGGGTGTTCCCCATTTCAATAAAACGAACATACTCTTCAACTTCCGGATAATCCTCCTTTACCTTGGGGGCAAAAGGAACCTGGGCCACAAGCCAGTCAAAAGCATCATCGGGTTCAGAAATATGCGATACAACACGGTAAATATTCTCTGATTGCTCATGGTATCGGTCATAGTTGAGCTCATCGAGAATATAAAGCAAAAGGAATAAGCTGCTGGCAATCCCTATTGTCAGGCCTACAATATTGAAGATGCTATAGAACAAGTCTTTACGAATAATCCTTAAGGCGATTTTAATCAAATTATTAAACATTTTCTTGGTATTAAGGTTTAATGCAGATGAATAAAATAGTTTATTTTTATAAAGAGAGGGGGAGTGACTCTGGGGAAGCCAGGTAAAAGTACTAAAAAGCTTCACAGTAAAAATAGAAATTCGTTAAAAAAAGTTATTTTTTTGTGAATCCCAATTTTTGAATTCGATGTTTTAAAATGACTTTTATCAAAATTGTTATATTTGAAACTGATTTACAAATAAAAATTCTATCTAAAATTACAGTAAAATGAAAAAAACACTCTTTTTTAGTTTCTCTGGAATAGTATTGATCCTTATTCTTGGAGCATTTACAGCTTATTCTGAACAAGATAAAACAATTCCCGGAATCCCTGAAGATGTAAATCAGATCATTCAGAATCATTGTTATGGTTGTCATAACAATGATGGCAAAAGTGAGGATGCCGTTAAAGATCTCAATTTTGATGAGTGGGAAAATTACAGCCCAATGAAAAAGGCCGCAAAACTAAATGATATTTGTGAGACGATAAGTGAGGGGGAGATGCCTCCTGAAAAGTTCC
>JAYEGO010000432.1:0-2412 GCA_034659155.1 Bacteroidota bacterium
CATAAGAATATATAGCACATTCATTATCTTGAGCAGTTGAATACATATCACAAACTCTATAACTCCACGAACCGTATGATCTGAGTGCATGATAATGAGTTGAAAGCACACTACCCTCACTCCAATAGCTCCGGGTATGTAAAGCAATTGGATATGAAAAAGTATTATAACTATCTATTCCACTAGCTGAGCTAGAACCATGTAAATCTAATTTGCTATCATTAACAATGGGTGTAGTTCCTTGAAATACATTCCATTTTTCTGTATTCAAACCTGCATACTCATTGAAATCATCGATATTATCTGCTTGTATCAATCCAATTTTTCTTCCTCCAGATGTTGGTTGTCCCGCATAGTATAAAGCATACTTTCCATCTACTTGATTTTTTAAGGATGGTGTTACTACTTGAGAATTCTCCCAATTATCTGTTCCCTGAGTAATAATCGGATTATGGATGTCCTTTGTAAAAGATCCGGTATAAAGATTACCGGTTGTTGCTCGTGATATTGTGCGACCAGTGCTGTATCCGGTTGCAGAAGTATAGTAAACATACCATAATCCATCGACTTTCTCAGGAAATATTTTGGGATGATAACAATGATAATCATCTACGCCCGGTTGAGTTCCAAAATCAATAACCGGATTTCCCGCATCTTCATGCCATGTATATGGAAATTCAGCTTCAGAACAGTAGTACCTGCCAATAGTTTCCTGACCTGAAGGGGATCCTTGCATTCCGCTTACAAGCATTATCCATACATTATTATCTGTGTCCCATACGACATCCATGTGACACAAGTGATATTGTCGCCAGCCGGTACCACCATGATATAAAATCGGGTTGTTTGCATATTTTGAAAAATTGATTCCGTCACTACTTGTTGCCACGCCAATATCTTCTGTTCCTGTAGCATCATCCCGTCCGGTATAAAACATATAAAAAGTACTATTATGATATACAACTGCATGCCCCCAGGCATAATCATCATCCCATTCACCGGAGGTTCCCTTAGCTAATACTTTGCTTGTTCCACCTATCCCGCTACATATTTTTGTGAAATCTTTTCCGTTTGGACTGGTTGCTAATCCCACTTCATCTGTACTTCCTGAATAATAAAGATAATATTCAATACCAATTTTTATTACATTGGGGAATAAAATATCAGAGGCATCCCAGGTTCCGGGAGTATAAGATAACACCGGGTTTCCGGGATATCTTGTCCAGTTTTCGGTACCGCTTCCTTCAAAATCATCAAAGAACAGGAAAGTTGCATCACCATCGCTGGTAGAACTCGCTAAAGGATTGTTGTAATACATATAAAAGGTTGTTGTTCCTGATGTGGCTACTGCCACCCATAAAGTTGATGTTCCGCTTGCATTCCATTCTTCGATCCAGTAATCCTGCAATACATCGCTGGTGTCTGTAAACCTGATATCTTCACCATTGTCCAAAGTATGCGAATAGTCAAAATTTGCTGATGTTAATTCTACCTTCACCTGGAAACTGTCTACAATCGTGGCAGTATCGAGAGTTATTTCCCTTTGATATTGCCAACCGGTTAACCAGGCATTAGCCGTTTGTGGTAGTGTCAGCATTAGTCCAAGAAATACAACATAGAGAATTAAATTTTTTCTCTTTTTCATTTTTATCTCCTTGACTCACCCCTAACCCCTCTCTTAAAAAAGAGGGGAAAGAGAAGTTGCCCTTATCAGAGCTTTTATTTTACTTTCACCTTTCGTTTTCCCTGCCTTAACCTGAAAAACTTCGGAATATTCGCTTGCTGATCTTCTCCCGAAAGCATTCGGGATTTGCCCGTAACATTCCGAAGATTCGACAAGTCGAAACATTCGGAAGTTTTGAACCTTGAGACAATTGTTTGCAGCCGGTGTTCGTTCTCAACTCCATTCTCCCAAGAAATCAGGATTATTCATTCTGCGAATTTAAGTCGATTCCTTGTACCTTGAACCATAAACCCTAACCCTATTTCATTATCACACATTTCTTAGTTTCGATAGATCCTTCTGTCTTGATTTGATAGAGATATATTCCTGAACTTACATCTTCAGCATCCCAGACGATAGAATGATCTCCTGCTTGTTGTTCTTCATTCACCAAAGTTTCAACTAACTCACCCTTGATGTTATAGATGGAAAGAGAAACATCAGAGGAATTTTTCAGAGAATATGAAATCGTGGTTTGCGGGTTGAATGGATTAGGAAAATTCTGATTAAGTCTTACTGTTAGGATATCTGCATCCGGCATAAGGTCGTCGATAGCTGTTTGGGTTGTTTCTTCTCCGACATTTGCATTTGGTTCAGGGTAGGTGTATTTTCTAATACTAACATCATCGTAATAACCATCACTTCTGGCATTGTAATATCCTGTAATTGTAAAATCATCCAGTGCGGTT
>JAYEGO010000433.1:0-2412 GCA_034659155.1 Bacteroidota bacterium
CCTTCAACCCTTCAACTTCCAACTTATTACCTGGTAAAAACCCATTCAAACTCAGAGGAAAGATTATCGTCTCAAAATTAGGAAATTAATCTTGAATTATAGAGCATAATATTAAGTTATGAGGGTGTGTTAATTACTATTATTGAACTCTGAATTGCAAGAAAAAGCATTATCTTGAAAAATATTTATTTTTCATTATGAAGGATACAGGAAATTATGCCGAATAAGTTCAGAAAAGATCTCCAGTATTTCAAATTTTGTTTGTATGGTTTTTTGAAAAACCTGAGATTTTTTGAGCCCTTTCTGTATTTGTTTTTTATAGAAAAAGGATTGTCGTTCTTTCAGATTGGTGTCCTGATAGCCATTCGTGAAATTTCCAGGAATATCACTGAAATACCAACAGGATTACTGGCAGATATTTTTGGCAGAAGGAAGATGATGATTTTTGGCTTCAGTTCTTATATAGCTTCCTTTCTGATATTCTTTTTTTCATCCTCCTATAATGTTTTTATTCTTGCAATGATATTCTATTCATTTGGCGATGCCTTTAGAACAGGTACACACAAAGCAATGATTTTAGAGTACTTAGATATCAATAAATGGGAAGAGCAAAAAGTTACTTATTATGGCAGTACACGTTCATGGTCTCAGATTGGATCCGCCATTTCTTCTGTAGTAGCGGCTTTTCTGGTAATATATTCCGGAAGCTACAGGTATATTTTTTTGTATTCTGTAATTCCTTATCTTATTGATCTTTTACTTATGATCTCATATCCCAGGGTTTTAGATGGAGTTCCTGAGACAGGTACAGGAATAAGCATTAAGGCCCGATTCACTGAAATTTATTATGAAGTCAGGAATACCCTGCCTAGAATATCTGCACTCAGGGCAATTGGTAGTACTGCCTTATTCAGTGCCTACTACCGGATCGTTAAAGATTATCTTCAACCCATCATTCTTGCAGTTGTACTTATTTTACCCATGAAACTTGAAATACCGAAAGATAAACTCACTGCACTTGCGATTGGTTTTGTCTATTTTCTTGTTTATATATCTGGAGCCCTGGCCTCCAGGTTTTCGGGGTTGGTTACCCTAAGAGCAGGAGGTTTAAGACCCATTTTAAATAGTAGTTTGCTAATAGGTTTGGGAACGGGCTTTATAATTGGATTTCTCTTTTTTTTGAATTCTGTTTTTTGTTCCATTCTATCTATAATTTTCTTTGTTTTTATTGTTGTGTCTGAAAATATAAGGAAACCTGCTGGTGTAGCCTATATCTCGGGTCTGGCTGATAAAAAAATCCTGGCAACCTCGCTTTCAATTGAATCCCAGGTAAAAGGACTTTTTGCAGCTATTCTGGCTCCGGCACTGGGCTTTTTAATTGATCAATTTGGAATAGGAGAGGGTTTTATGATACTCGCATTTGCTCTTATAATTCTATTCCCAATTGTACGAATAAATGAGAATAAAATGTAACAAAAAATTGTTAAGAAGGTATAAGCTTTCAGGGGCCGGCACAGGAGAAGTACCTGAAAGTTTTTGGGAAACAAGTTGAATAGTAGAGGAGGTTTAGGAAAGATGTTGAACAAGGAACTCTTAACTCAAATTTTTCGGTATCGATTGCCTGGATGTTCCATTTGTTTGAAAATGCTAAGTTTATTTTAATACTTGACGAAAGGCAATGCGACGCTTATTTTCACTTACACTCTTTATTACTTTTTCCCTTTCTTTACAGGCTCAATATGAGGAAATATTACTTCCTGTTAACGAGATATCTTTCAATGTTTTTAGTCTTAAGAACTGGCAGGTTGTAGATGATGGGCCAAATTATTATCCTTATTTTTTCCAGGGAGTAAGCTATAAAAGAATGATTAATGATCATATCCTGAGATTTGGTTTCAATTTTTTTCAGAAGCTTGATGAACATCAGGATCCTAAAACTTTATCAACCGGAAACTTTAAGGAAATTGAACTTGGCTTTGGATACCAGAGAATCTTTTTTGAATCCCTGGTTAAGCCTTATGTTGCTGCCGATTTTGTGATATTGAATAGTACCTCCCTTAAAGTAAATGAAAGCATTCCGGCCGAAAATTTCCGTGAAGAGAAAGATATCCGTAAGTTTGGATTGGGTGTTTCTCCAATAGTTGGTGTAAGGTTTGAAACTAAAACCGCCTTGAGCTTTTCTTTAGAAACATCCTTACAATTAATCATGATTTGGGAAAGGGGAACAATTGAATATTGGGAGCCAGATATTGTACCTACATATACCGATGTGGTTGATTCAGGTTTTGACACCAGATGGAATCCTGTTGCTGGATTATTCCTGACACTTAAATTTTAAATCAGTGAGACAAAAAGAGAGGAGACCCAATTAAGAGTCTCCTCTAAAATGCTAATTAAAGCACTGACTAACAG
>JAYEGO010000434.1:0-9860 GCA_034659155.1 Bacteroidota bacterium
CTTTACAGGCTTAAGATTAGGAGATTACGAGGTGTTTGTTAACCAGATATTGTCGGACTCTGACAGCTTAAGTTTATTGATCTGTCTCAAAAAAATGAACAATTTGTTTCATAAGGTCCAAACGTTGATTTTGATCAGGTATGGCTTCAAAGGGTAATCCCAGGACAACTGTCCTGTAGGCGCCTTTGAAAGATATTCCTGCACTTGCATTGTTTTCACGATAACGAAATGAGCTAACAGCCCCAATCCCTGAAGGTTCAATTGCGTCGGGTGCTTCTACAGTATATATTTCGGGATGATAGCCTGTATTAAAGTCCCATTTACCAGTAAAATATGGTTTGCTATAATCTGTTGCATAAACTTCGCCTACAAGAACAGCATGATTTGTTCTCCATTTGAAATGCAATATATCTTCTGTAAAATTCCTGGTGACTGTGTCCCCGGTAAGAATATGGTCAGAGCCAATATATGCCCCTGAAATAAAAATATTACCTCCCTGATCTGCTATTTGTTGCAGCTTCACACGGGTTTTGGGAGTAAAAATTTTGAAATCATAATTTATTTCCCCGCCAGCTGGGGACATGAATATAGGTGTAGATTTTTCTTCTCCGAAGATAATGTCCACAAAGCAAAAAGGTTTCGAATTAAAAGACTCCTCTTCAAATGCTTCATCACTTAATGAAACAAATGATTTCCCGGCAGCCATGATTGCCTCACCATGGGTGTAAGTGAAGTCAAAGCTATTACCGGGTATGATTTCTCCTTCAAAATTTCCATGGCTTGCACCCCAACCAGGACTATCATCGTCAAGCCAGGGAGATTGCCGGTTGAAGTCATAAGGAACACCAGTATATCCGAGTTCACGTTTATATGGAACTCCCTGGTCTTCCCACCAGATAATACCAGCCATATTGCCAACATCCACTTTCGAAGGCCCGGAAATGCGGTCAAAACCATTTACTACCAGCGCAATATTTTCATTTTGATTGATAAATCCCGTGGAAAGGATCTCTGAAGGGAAACTTTCGCCTCCCCCGTTCAGGGCTGTGATTTTGAAACTATATATTTTATTGTATTCCTCAAGTGTAAGAACTATAGTAGTATCATTGATTATAACTCCCTGGTCAAAACCGTTTTTTCCAATCCTTTTATATAGTTTGTACTGGTCAGGTTTGGCTGTGGGCTCAAGCAGATCATTTACAGCTTTCCAGCTTAAGCGAATGGTTTTATCACCGAGACTGGAAATTGAGAACTTGTTAACAGGGAGCGGCTGAACCACGTAATCTTTTCCTTCCTGGTATGCCAGGAACTTAAGCATGCCTTTATATATAGAACGACTTACAACAAACCGGAAACGAGGATCAAGTCCGAAATACATGTCTGCCAGGTTCTGATGAGATAACAATTCAAGTAACAATGCAGGTACATTTGGCCTGTATGCTTCAGAATATTGTTTGTTCCATAAACCCCGCCTGGTCCAGTCAGGCCTGAACTGAATCCGCAAATCTTCCACAATCTGGGATTGAACAATGTCAGAAAAGTCCCTGCTGGCCATCTTTGACTGCCCATTGGGGAACAATCCATTATCTGTATCAGAACTGTAAATAGCCAGTGTACCAATAATCGAATCATTGGCAGTAACTCCAGCATCGGTATGGAAGGCCAGTGCCAGGTCTACAGGAATTTTAAGCCCTCTAGCTTTACGATGACCCGTTGGTCCGTTTGGGTTTCCCATTAAGAAATTTACCCATTCACCTCTTGATTGGTAATCATCATTATAATCATTTTTATCCTGGTTGAGGTTATAAACAATAGAATCAGGCATTCCTGCATACTGAAGATAATACCTTGCTGCCTCCATATACCTGGGTTTGTTGCTGATTTTCCATGTAAATTCATTGGGATCGATTTCTATTATTTCCTCATCACCTTCATTTTGTGCATTTCTCAACGACCATTGATTGGGCAATAATTCGGATGAAGGCCTGCGGGCAATATTGCCCATTCCTCCGCCAAATCTGATAGCATCTGTACTGATCCGGCCTTCCCCGGAGCTTTTTGCTGAAATCTTCACTGAGGACAGTTCTTTATTTTTGCCTTTCAAAAAATGATAAGTTCCAAGGTAGATCCAGGTACCGGCACCCATTTTTTGATTAACAAGATATTCTGCCTCTCCACCGGAATATTGAATTGTATATTTTACATCATTTACATTCTTTAAGTCTTCTGCATAACTAATATGTACTGCATAATCTCCATCCTCTGGAATATCAGGTATGTAGATTATTGCCCCAGAAGTTGATGAACTGGTACTGAAACTCAAATGACTTCCCATTTGAAACGGATTTTCATTTATCTTTAGACTGGCTGTCCAGAGGAACCCTTCAGCGATAGTATCAGCAATGAGGCCTGAAATTTCAATTTCAGAGAACCCCGTGGAAATATCATTATCAACCAATACTTCATGTACCTGTGTATCTCGTTCCCTTGGCAGAAAAAGTGTGGCACCTGCATTTTCTAACATTGGAACCAGGTAGGGGAGGATAAAGCCCATTGGGAAAATATCTTCAACTGTGGTATGAAGCCTGGCTCTCTGCCACTCCCATCTATCCAGCTTTGATTCATAATAGTATCCATGGCTTGGCCATAAAGCAATAATCTTCTGGTTCAGGCCCAAAACCGGTTCATACGAATCTATTTTTCTTATAAAGGATGAAGTGTTTATTCTTTCTTTAGACAACCTGTCCGGATCAATCGGGAAATTCTTCCTGTATCTATTTGGGACAAGTTCTTCTATAAGGTGACTATCTGTGTAAACTTCAATGTCATATTTCCTGAAGGCTCTTCCCAGTTGATCTGATAATGATGTTGAAAGAACCGAAATGTCATTTTCGCGAAAAGGTATATATGATAGTGTATTATTGAAGAACAATAGGATTTTTTTATTGTCCTGGATAACACTAATCGAATCAAGGCTAATATTACCCAGATGATTCCAGTTGGGGAGTGGTGTATTCCAGGTTTCCAGTTTTTTAGATGCCTTTTGTTTTAATCTACTCAAGCCTGCTTCCTGTGAAAAAGCCGGAGAAGTGATGAATAACAATAGTAAAAGAGTTATAGTCAAATTAGTGTAAAGTGGTCGGTACATATGTTTGTTATTTTCATTTTAGGTCAAGGTTCAAGGTCAAAAGCATCAAGGTAACATAAAGAGTATTAATAGAAAATCAAGATGTCTTAATAAATGTTAATCCCCTACAGGGAAAATTAAATATTACCACCAACTACTACAAAACTATAACCGCTACGCGGTATTCATTGATTTTTATATTTTTTTTCATCCCGATTCTATTAGTCGTTTGTTTTGCTGACCTGAATTGTATCATGTTTTAAATAGCGTTTCGGTACAGACCTCTTTTCGGGACTTAGCCTTTTTTAATACTTTAGTCACTTTAGCCACTTTAGTCACTTTAGTCATTTTAGTCACTTCCTCACTTATACAAATAATACTTTTTTGAGAGTTCCCTGAATTTTTCTACATCCTTATTCAGAATATTTTCAATATCAGAATAGCGATAATTTTTAAAGAAGCTTTCCCTGATTTTTGTGGAACCTGTTACTTTATCAAACATATTATGCCTGCCTTCAGATAAAGCATAAACATCAATTTCGGGATAAAGCCTGTGATGTACATCCATAAATCTAAATTGCAATCCAATCAGGTTCAACTTGTCCTGATCGGTAATATGTATTTGTACTCCATTCAATTCTTTAGCTTTCCATTTTCCGTAATAGGGTTTAAAATGTATGGGTCTGAAAATAACGCCATCCAGATTGAGATCATTCATAGCCTTTGCCATCAATTGGGGATCAATCCATTCTGCAGCGTAAAGCTGAAAGGGGAGGGTATAACCCACACCTTCTGAAATTACACCGAGTTCTCCCATGATTCCCGTTGCCGGATAGTAAACAGCTGTTTCTGCATTTGGAATATGTGGAGACGACAAAACCCATTCAAGTCCGGTATCTTGAAATTTCATTTTTCTTTTCCAGCCTTTCATAGGGATTACTGTTAATTTACAGGCTTTTTTGGTGTTCAGAAGTTTTTCTTCTTTAAAAAGCATGGACAGCTCTCCACATGTTAATCCATAAATATATGGTACAGGATATGCACTTACCATTGAATAAAAGCCTTCTTCCACAAGGGGGCCTTCAATTTTTTTCCCTCCGAGAGGATTTGGTCTGTCTAAAACTACGAATTCAATATCATTTTCAGCTGCAGCTTCCATTGCATATCCCATGGTACTGATATAGGTATAAGAGCGTACCCCAATATCCTGGATGTCATAAACCAATACATCAATGCCTTTTAGCATTTCATCTGTTGGTTTCCTGGTTTTTCCATATAGAGAATATACCGGTATTCCAGTTTTCTCATCCAGATAAAAGCCCACATGCTCCCCGGCAGTATGATCTCCCCGAACTCCATGTTCAGGCCCATAAAGTGCTACCAGGTCTACCTCCGATGCATTATTTAAAATATCTATTGTAGATTGAATTTTTGAATCAACACCGGTCTGGTTGGTTATCAAACCGACTTTTTTGTTATGCAGAATTTTAAAATTGTCTGCCTTCAGAATTTCAATCCCTGTCTTTACTTTTACCTGCGATTTAAGTTTATGAGGAAAAAAAATAACAGAACACAGAATGGGAATCAATATTATTTGTTTCATATTATAAAAAATCATTAAGAAATATTTCTTTCTAAATGTCTATCCCCTACGGGGAAACGTTTTAATCTATGATGTCTTTCTACAAAACTATAACCGCTACGCGGTATGAGCATTATTAATAAATGAATAACATTATTACTGAATATTTCTCCTTGCCCACAAACATCGCAGTTTTTGAGATAAGCCCAGAGATAATAATATGAAGATAAGAGTTCATTTTATTATTCTTCAGCTTTTTTAATTCCAAAGCCGGGGTCTACCTTAATAAACCAGAGAGCAACAAAACTGGGAATAGTACATATGATCACGTAGATGAAAAAGTGTTGATACCCAAGGAATTCCTGTATCGTACCACTTATCATTCCGGGGATCATCATTCCCAATGCCATAAATCCGGTAGTAATTGCAAAATGTGCCGTTTTGTATTGTCCCTGACCCGCAATATATAGCATGTATAACATATAAGCCGTAAAGCCAAAGCCATATCCAAATTGTTCTAAAGCGATGCAGGCATTTACGACATAAAGGTTTCCAGGTTGTACATAGGCCAGAAAGATATAAACCATATTTGGAATATTGATGCTGATGGCCATCCACCAGATCCATTTTTTCAAACCATGACGAGATGCCAGAATTCCTCCTAATATACCTCCCACAACCAGCGCAATCAAGCCAACGGTTCCATAGGCAATGCCTTTTTCTGTAAGCGATAAAGCCAGACCTCCATTCTCCCTGGTATCGAGAAGGAATGGGGAGGCCATCTTTGTTAGTTGGGATTCTGCAAAGCGATAAAATAATAAAAAAGTAATGGAAGGAACGATTCCCTCTTTTTGAAAGAATGTTTTAAAGACGTGAAGGTAGGACCCACCTGCACTTTCTTTATCTTCATTAGCCGATTCAGGGTATGGAAGCACATATTTATGGTAAATACTGAATAGTAGAAATAGAATTGCCAAGAAACCAATGGATACTGCCCAGCTGAAGGGAACATTCCCTGCTTTTGCATCGAAACTGGCCCTGGCAGATACCCTCAGGTTGGGTTTGACTTTTATGACTGCTTCCCTTGGAATATTCCAGTTTTTCTTGTCAAAAACGAAAAAGCCCTCACTGGCCAGATAAATATCCTGGCTTCCTTTTTTATGACCAAAGTTCATTTTTATTACCTCGTCATCTTCAGGAGGTGAGGATAATACAAAATATATAATTGTTGAATCACAATTCTCAAGTTTGCTCTCTTTACAAAGCGGTACTTGCACCTTCTCAGGGTAAAAGAGGATTTTAGGTTTTTCTTCCCCGGCTGTTGTCTGAAAGTCTGCTATATTAAAAGCTTCTGTGCTTTGAACCTGGTCTGTTGCTTCAATTTCTATTCTAACAGTTTCCAATCCGGTTCTGTCAAGGATCAGACCGGTAATAATGACAAGCAGTCCCAGTCCTGCAATCATGGCAAGGCGATAGAATGTACTTCGTATCCCGGTAAAGAATGCCTGATTATGCTCATCCAGGGCAAGCATATAGAATCCGTCAGCAGCAATATCATGGGTGGATGATGCTAAGGCCATCAGCCACAAAAATACCAGGCTGAGAGAAAACCACCAGGGGGTTTGAAGCACCAGTGAAACACCAAAAAATGAAAGAGCCAGTACCAATTGCATCCATACAATCCATTTCCTTTTTGTTGAATATATATCCACAAAAGGGCTCCATAGTGGTTTGACTACCCAGGGTAAATATAAAAGGCTTGTCCAGAAAGCCAGTTTTGCATTTGATACACCAAGTGTTTTGTACATATCACTTGCAACAAACATAACTATGATGTAGGGAATTCCTTCAGCAAAGTAAAGGGAGGGAATCCATGACCATGGTGTCCTGGAAGATTTTTTTGTAGAATTCATATATTATTTTACATAATTAATAAATTTTAACCAATTCAGATCCCGGGTAATAGTGTGAAACAATTTCTTTCACTCCAAAACCATTTAAAGCCATGCCCAGTGCTCCAATCTGGCACAAGCCTGCTCCATGCCCCCAACCTGCGCCTTTAAAAATAAAACCTTCAGGCAGGAGGGATTGTTCATTCTTTATTTCCCTGATGATGATGGCTGAACTAAAAAGAAAATCCTTGTGTAGGACACGGCGAACTTCATAATCTTTTTCTATCACAGCAGACATGAATTCATTTTTCTTGTTCTTGTATTTAATTTCAAGTTTCAGTAACCTTCCACTACCACCACGTTTCAATGGGATTAAAGAAATTACAGATGCTGCATTCAGATCAAGCTTTTCATTCAGGTTGGTAATCAATTCCTTTTGAGAGATCTTGATAGTCCATCTGAAATAATGCCCTGACTCATCCACATTTCCAAGATACTTTTTTAAATGCTCTTCAGGTATGTAATGGGGACTGCAAAAAGTTTTAGGAGTACCCTCCACCCATTTTTCCATTTCTTCTTCCCGGCTCAAATCTACTTCAAAGGGGATCTCTGCATCCGGAATGTTTTGCATATAGGGCAGGGGTTTATTTTCCCATAAGTTTTCAAACTTTTCCATGACTCCCCCGCATGATTTGGAGTACCTGGCATCACAAATCTTATCCTCGTACATCAACACAAGGCCCAAAGACTTAAATGCTCCTTCCCTGGACTTGTCTGTCAGGTTGTTTACACCCTGGTACCTCTGGCAGCAGTCATCATTACATACATCAAATCCCAGCTGTACATGTTTCTGCTCAACATTTGCAAGCATCCATGACCGGGCTACGATTGTTTGTGCTTCTATATAGTTTTCAGGACATTCTGCCCCCATTTCTGAGGTAGCCACACAGGCAAGGTAGGTTTCCAGAGGCAATTCATTAATCAGCATCAGGAAATTATCTCTAAGTCTTATTTCTATTGTATGAGGGAGTTTTACAGGAATTTCTTTCAACCAGTGAAAGCCTCTTCCTGCAACAACTTTTTCAACAAGAATGAAGTCATCCTGGTTTTGTTGCACCAGTTTGATATTTTGAATTTCCCGTGAATCTTCAAATCCGGAAATCTCCAGGTTATTGCCCGAAACCAAAATATTCAACACTTCACCTGAAGGCAAAGAAGTTTCCTTACTATCAATATAAAAAAGACATGTTTTTTGATTTCTTATATATAGCGAAACAGATTTCTTCTCATCTTCTGGAAGAATAATTCCTACCCTTAATACAGGTTCTTTTTTTGGAATGATGCCCGGTATTAACATATCTCAATATTTATTATGACTAATAAGAGCATCAATCCCTGCACCAAGGGCCGGGGCTTCTCTCAAATTTGATGTTTGAATTATTTCTTCATGGAACTTTCCATTCTTAAGATAATGTTCCTTCAACTTCTTTTCACCAGTAGTGTGAATCATTTCACACAAGCCCTCCATAATTTGAGGCCACAATATTTTTGTTCCCCGTGACTTAAGAAGAAGATCACCAAGTCGTTGTCCTATAATAATCCGGTCGAGGAGAATTCCTCTATATTCATGTTCCGTTGTAAGCATCTCCCTGTTGGGATTCAGAAAGGAGAAAATTTCTGACCAGCCTGAATAAATTGTTGTTATTCTTTCAAATAATAATAAAGCTAAATGTTTCCCCACTTCAGTTATTGTGTCGTATGCAGCCTTTTCATTTTGCAAGGCCTTTTCAAGTATCTGTATTGGGAAGATTTGGTTTTTGTTTAAATCCTGCACACTTATCTTGCTGTAATGGCTGTAAAATTTTTGAATTCCTGAAGCAGAGGCATATTGTTCCAGCGAATTTCCTTTTTCACATTTCATTTCCCATGCTTTTGCAATCCATTGTTTGGCATGATCAAATCTTACCAGTTTCCCATTTAGTTTTAGAGCATCTGCAACACCGGTTCCACCTCCCAGGTAATAAGCATGATCAATATTTCTGAATAGACCATTTTCTGAATATTCTTCACCCAATCCACAATAATCAGCATCGCTTCCCAAATGAGCTATAGGGGCCAGTAATTCCAGGCTTTGTTCATGTATCTTTTCTTCCAGGAAATCGCAATAAGCAGGCATTCTTGGTCCATTGGCAATTGCAGAAATTCCTCGTAAATCTTTTGTCTTGAGTCCCGGCATTCCTATTCCAATCAGTGCTTTTTTATCTTTATAGATTTGCAGTAGCTCAATAGCGACATCTGCTGCAGCCTTCATGTAAATATCAGCCTGAACTTTTTCTTCTTCAGCTATAAAGATATGATCATTCATTTCTTTTAGTTGAGTCTTAATATCAACAGGCTTGAAATTCTCATTGTATCCATGGTAATCAGAATACTTTTTTTGAATATTCAGCTTTCCTAATCGAAACAAGCCTATGTTTTGATTGAGTTCAACAATCCAGCCACTAAGCTTGGTAGCACCACCATCAATTCCTATCAGGATTACATTTTTCATACTGGAGATTGTATTCATCTTGCTGCGTTTTGTAGATAAATCCTATGCTTTGCCAGAATTAAATGCAATTCTTCTCAGCAGTGCATGCTTTCTCATATCATCTTTGGCTTCATCATTTCTATCAATGACGTCCTGACTAATTGCATGATCAGTTCCTCCTGAATGACGAATAACATCATAGATGGGGTCATAGATCCTTCCAATTTTGTAGCACTCAGCAATTTTATTTACCATTTCATAATCTTCTCCATAATTTCTGGCAAAAGCATCATCATTGATACCAAAATATCCCATTTCCTTGATTATATGAATTGGAATTGCCCTTGGAGCACCGGCACCATTAATACGCAATAAATTATTCCGGCCATTGTCGTCAGTCCATTCTTCATGCTTTACCACAGGGATTTCTTCCATTCTCATCAATGTGCCTTCGTCATTTTTCTCCCATACTTCATAAGAGCCAATAACCATTCCAATGTCTTTTGAAGACTCAAAACAATCAATGATCTTTTCTACTGCATCCGGTTTTAACCTGTCATCTGAATCGAGTTGAACATAGTATTTTCCGCGGGCCATATTAGCACCCATGTTCAAACAGAGGCCGATGCTGTTAATATCTATGACAAGCAGTCGAATTTCAGGTTTTTCAGGATCAAATAAAGCCCCCCCCTTCATATATTTTCTTACTTCTGCTGCAGTTGGGTCCTT
>JAYEGO010000435.1:0-2400 GCA_034659155.1 Bacteroidota bacterium
ATGATGTAGTTGGATCATTTGCAAGCGTGAAATTGAATGCACCGACTGCGCCGCCTAATTCTGATTCAGTATCCTTTGAATAAAATCCTGTGATTATGTCTTCGGTGTTTATGGTAACAGGATTGGCTTGCAATTCTTCTAATTCTTCCAGAAGACTTGTATAGTCAAGAGCTTGTTCTGACCTTGATGAAAGACTTTCTGCCAGATCTTCAAATACTTTTTTCCATTCATCATTGTTTTCCTGGGCAAGAAGTAAGGAAGAAAGACCAAAAAGATATGCTACAGATATGAATGCAATTGCCCTTTTGAGGCCCCGTAGAAATGATTTAAATTTTTTATTTTCCCATGGAGTGGCAGTTGTCATTATGGGAAGGTATAAGTTAGGGTAAAGTGTGGGGTAAATCCAAGCTGTGGATGAAAGCTGAAGGCCAGGTCGCCCCTGATTCCGAGGCCTTCATATCCCATACCAATGGTATTGAATTGTGGATCGCTGGCCAGTCCGCCACGGAGATAAAGATGATCAACAGCTTCAACCTCAAGGCCTATTTTCCAGATTGCTTTAAAATCAGTTTGCTTTTCGGTTTCCAGATTGACTTGAACCATATTGAGGAAACGATATCCCAGGCCAAATCGAAAAATTGTTGGAAGGTATTCATCTCCTTCAGGGGATTGAAATTTGGATTGTGAAGGGTTAAAAATGTGTGCTCCAATAAATAAACCTTTTACAGGTTGGGCAAGAAATCCTCCTTCAACAGAGAGTGCTGAAGATCTCCCAAATTCTTCAGATATATATATTGAATGATAATTTATTTGAACTCCGGCAGATATTTTTTGTCCAAATAGCTTGCTGAAAGATAAACCGGACTTGGTTTCGTGATATTTTGAGTACCCAAAATAGTAAAATGAAAAGCCCAGTGTCCCGGGTTTTGTGGGTATGGCAAGGGCAATTGCATTCAAGCCATATTGAGGAACTATGAATTTGTTTTCATGATGGATGGAGAAGCTCATGCTAGTCAGGAAAGCCAGGCCGGCCTGGTTGTGAGAAACTGACCAGATATCAGGAATCATGACAGAGGCATTTGCCATTCCGGCAAACCTGCTACCTGACAGATAATTTTCAGCCGAATACAAGTGAGTTGGGAGTATCCATGCAGTAAGCAAAATTACTGGCACGAAATTCTTTAAGAAATTTGATCTCCTGCACATAATGGATAATGGCTTAGAGAATCAAGTTACACAATTTGACGGAGAAATCAGGAAACCTTATAATCAAATTTTATCTTGCTAAGATCCTGGTTTGCTTTAACCACTTTTTCTTTCAGGCTTTCTTTGAATGTTATTAATCTTTTTTGAAGCTCCGGATTGGAAAGAGCAAGCATCTGGGCAGCAAGAATGCCTGCATTACGGGCTGCATTAATACCAACAGTTGCAACCGGAATGCCAGGAGGCATCTGTACTATTGACAATAGTGAATCCCAACCGTCCATGGTGGCTTTGATAGGGACTCCAATTACCGGTATGCTTGTCATTGAAGCAATTACTCCGGGCAAAGCTGCTGCCATACCGGCTCCGGCGATGATAACCTTCAAGCCTTTACCTGAAGCAGATTTTGCAAATTTTTCAACCTCATCCGGAGTTCTGTGTGCAGAAAGGGCATTAATTTCAAATGGTATTTGCAGTTCATTCAAAATTTTTGCAGCTTCCTCCATAACCGGAAGATCAGAAGTACTGCCCATAATGATACTTACTTCAGCATTCATATTCTTCAATAGTTTAAGTGATTTATAGAAAATCTTGTTCAAAGTTACAGCAAATATTTGTATTTTCGGATTTTAAAATATTGCAAGCTTTTAAGCATATGGAAAAGATTAAATTGCTGGATAAGAGATTCAAACTGTTTATCAGGGAAGACGATATTGCAATACGGATTGAGGAATTGGCCCAAACAATATCTTCAGATCTTAAAAATGAGAGTGTCTTTTTCATGGGAATACTGAATGGTGCTTTTATGTTTGCATCTGACCTGTTAAAAAAGATTGATCTTGAGTGCAGAATCACCTTTTTGAAACTTGCTTCTTACGAAGGAACTTCCAGTACCGGAAATGTAAAACGATTAATTGGGATCAATGAGGATATTAAAGGCCACACTGTTGTAATAATTGAAGATATTGTGGACACAGGGATAACTTTAGAGCACATTGTAAAGCAGCTAAAAGGCTATGAACCCAAGGAAATTAAAGTAGCTACAATGTTTTTTAAACCTGATGCTTATAAAGGGGATATCACAGTTGACTATGTGGGCATGGAGATCCCGAATGACTTTATTGTAGGATATGGACTGGATTACGACGGATATGGAAGAAACCTGAAAGACCTATATGTTCTGGATAAATAAACCTG
>JAYEGO010000436.1:0-2392 GCA_034659155.1 Bacteroidota bacterium
ATGAAGCAATTGAACCTTCTTTATAGACTAAATCTTCCAATGCTAATTTTTTAACATTTTTCGAATTTGTAAGCATCTTGGCGATTAATTTGGGCGCCAACTTTTTTATTATTGGCAGGGTAAACATTGGTGAAAAATTATTGAGACCCGCCGAATCGATTACAATAATTCGAGTAACTCTTTTCTCATGCTGCAATGCATAATTTAAAACGGTTCGACCGCCCATGGAAATACCAATTACGCACCATTGTTCATATCCAAGTTTTATCCGTACCTCTTCAAGAAAATCCACATACAATTCATCGGAATATTGAATCACTCCATCTGTTTCGATATACCCCGGGAATGTTGGCACGATAACTGTAAAGTGTTCTGATAGTTGTTCAATAATCGGTTCCCAGACTTTAGGGCCGGCCATGCCATGGGCTAAAACAACAGGTTGTCCCTTCCCCTTGATCGTTATCCTGTTCTTCAAGTCAATTTTTTTCATGCTTTCAACTCCTTATTTTTCTTTATTTCTATTCAATTATTTCTCTGACTAAGTATGCATACTCATGGTTTCATATCTATAATAATAGGTTCGTTAGTTAAGAACTTATCATAAATGAGCAAGCCAATATTTAGAATGATAAGAACGATGAAGCCAGCCAATCCGGTGACACCAATCAGCAAATCATTTCCTCCTTTGATCACCATAACCGCCAACCCTGCAGTAGCATTGATCGAACCATGAAAAATGGCGGCAGCGATGACCGAATTTGCTTTAAGTCGCACGCAACTAAAAATCGGTGCAAGCAAAATACACCAGATGGTCATCATAAATACGCCGGCTACCGGATGCTCCGGGTAATTGTGTCCTTGTAGAATAATTGGCACGTGCCATATTCCCCAGATAACGCCAATGGTTAGCGATGATTTCCAGAATCCCAGAAGGCCAAGTTCTCTTTGCAGCAAGCCTCGCCAACCCAATTCCTCGCCAAAACCGAAAATAGCATTGATTGTGACTCCGGCGACAAGTCCCTGTAAAAGACTAAACCAAATAGGATGAATCGGAAGAGCGGCTGTCTGACTTTCCATCTGCGCTAATTGTTCCGGTGTAAATAAAGATTTGAATCTCTCAAACATACCTGCCATTTCCGATGAGTATTCTACTCCGGGAAAAAGTAAACTTACTCCCAATGTAGCAAAGGCGATAACTGGTGGTAGCAGCCAAGCGACAGCAAACCAGCGATTCAAATTGAATGAAATTTCCAATGGTTTTTTTAAAGATTCTTTATAGATAAATTTTTGAACACATATAACAACAATCATTGGCAAAAACATATAAATTGTTGTTATGCCAAATGAAACAGTAGTATTCCAATTGCCACCAAAAGCAAAGAACAGTGCAACCATTGACCAACAGAGGGAAAAGGTCAATCCTATAAATAGCACAACTTTTTTAATGTCTATATTCATTTTATCAATATCTCATAGGTTTATCATACTCGATCTTTTTTATATTGAATCTAGCATAGCTGTAATCACCTTCTTCCAATTTCCAGATCGCTTCAATTTCTGTTGGAATTATTACGCCATTTATTTCTTTATAATTTTTGAATTTTCCAACCCAGTTTTCTAAATCTTTTTCTCCGAAATATCTTTTTGTTTTCATCTGTATTATTTCGTTTTTATCATTAAAACTCACAATGTATGAAACTTCAATATCGTTAGATTTGAAAGTTAATTTTGCAGATGAAGAATCGATATTTGACCATTGCAGGTTTTCAGAAGGAAGTAGATTTGTTGGGAACCAAACGCTTTCACCGAGCCAGCGAAGTAATTCTCCCTGATTAAAACTTTCACCTTGTCCATCCACAATCTTGAATAGAGATAAAAGAGTAACAACAAGCCTGCCTTTATTCGCAATATACATATCACGAGCTGTAAACATCGAAGTTTCTCCTTTCCAAATAAACCCGGGTTTTTCGGTAGTGAAGTATTGCTCACCTTTTATATTGATCCAATCTTTTTTAGGGTCGGTTTTAAATTGTCCGTCATGGATTAGCCTGACATAACTGATGTAAGGTTGCCCATCTTTTAAAACATGTTTAAAGTAACGTTGAACCGGTTCTGGCAAACCATCGAGTTGCTGATAGTTAAATGTTCTATTGGAAATATCTCCAGATAAAGAAAAAAGTTTAGCTACCTCTTTGTTGTGTTGGTGGGATAAAATTATTTTTCCTGTAAATATGGCAATTATAACAAGTGTAATTATTATTAATATGATTATCATAGCTGTTCTCCTCATATTTTTATTCTCCTAATAAATAGTTTAATATTTCAAACTTAAAGGCTGCATAGTTACGCCAAATTTCATAAAACTATGTCCGCCCATACCTTCAGCTTTATG
>JAYEGO010000437.1:0-9804 GCA_034659155.1 Bacteroidota bacterium
GAAAGGGTATTGCACCCAATCAATATGACGTCAGGATGAAATTTATTTTCAATACCACTTAAAACCGAACTAAACACACTAATTTTTTCCTCTCTTGAATTCAGTGAATTATAACCATAATCCGCATTAAACAATGCATTCACAAAAATCAAATTTACTCGTTTATAGTATCCTGAT
Organism: Bacteroidota bacterium; assembly: GCA_034659155.1. Lineage (GTDB taxonomy): Bacteria > Bacteroidota > Bacteroidia > Bacteroidales > VadinHA17 > JAYEGO01. The sequence continues at coordinate 178 of JAYEGO010000437.1, forward strand.
CCTGCAATTTTTTTTGCGATATCATCTAAAACTGCCAGGCCTCCAAGACCCGAATCAGTAATTACAACAGTGATCTCCTCTTGATCAAATATTGAGTTATCCAGTTTTTTTCCACTGCTTCCCGGCAAGCTATTGATATAAGAACTTATTTGTAATTCAATATCTCCGGTTAATGCCTGACTATATAAACCGATGAATACAGATTGCACCAAAAGAACACTGATCAATAGTATTTTCTTCATATACTCAATCTTATATTTTATTAACAAAAGTATTTATTCTATAATCTGTGGGTCTTTTCAAAACTCCAAAAGAGAATTCCCAGACCTAAAAATCCAATTAATAAAGTAATTAAAAGTGCTTTTTTATTTGGGTTCTGATCGATAAATAAATTCGTTGATTTGGCATAGTTAAGTCCCGGTAGCAAATCAATGCCATAACGATAGGCAAGATCTTTAATATTCAACAGATTTATTACCGGTATTCCTTTAGTACTCATTTCCTGCACAAGGCCCCGGTCAGGGTCATTACATAATTTTAATTCCCTGTGTAAACCATTTGGAAGGCTGGCAGCATGGGAACACCCCCCCAGGGCAGATTGATTTCCTCCAATATTAATTAATACAGCTATATCTTCAGATGAAAAAATCTCAAGCTTGTAATGAATTGATTCTATTAAATTTTCAGGCAGATAGAATTGACAATTATTACGACTTGCCGCCTTTTCTAATATGTCAATCCCTTCATCAATAAGTCCTTCTCCAATATCATTTTCTGCCCCTCTTGTTATTACAATAGATCTGTACTCCATACCTTCATTACCTGCCAGCCAGCCTTCCATATCAATCCAGGTAGCTTCTTCCTGGTTTGCACCATAAGTTGAAGCTCCCAATGAACTCATCACAATAGCCTCCAATTCCAGGGTCTGGATTGCTGCCAGGGTAGAAATAGCAAGTGCCGGGAAAGATCCTGATAATACTAGTCCAACTTTATCTCCGGGTTTTAAACCTGCTTCCTTGATCAAGCGCACCATTAATGCCGCAAAATCAGGATTTGTTGACACTTCCTTGGCACTTAAGGAACCCAAAGTGGTTGTTATAGGGGTAAAATCATCCCCAATCAGATAATGATTTAATACATTCGAATTTACATCAGAAATTATTCCTCTTTCCATCTTCTCTTTGCGGATAACATTAAACCAATCTTGAGATAATTCAACAGCCTGATTCATAGCTCTGTTAAACTTAAAAGAATCATTTCTGATAAACTTATAGTGACTTAACAAGAATCCAGCCAGGAAGATGCCAAAAGCCAACAATAATCTTATATTTAATGACCAGCTTTTCATAGCAACAAAGCTATTTGATAAGTAATCAGGGTAACAATACCAATAGATAAAAGAGTCGGAACAACTTTCTGACGAGACATTTCATTAGCAATAAGTCCCGGAATAATATAACCTATCGATTGTAAATCAAGTCTGATTAAAGGCATGGGCTGTATAATAAGATCAATAGCAAGTTTGAGCAGAAATCCCAAAACCAAAGCCAGAAGCAACTTTCTTCGGCCGTAAATAATCAAATGGGAAGAAAGAAATCTAATGATAAAGAAGATGACAAGTGACAATACCAGAGTAACCAATATTTTGTCGGGTTGAAAAATAAAAAGTGCAAAATAGGCCGGAGCAACAACTCCACCTGGAGATACACCAACAAACTCATAAAAAATGAATCCGACTATCAAGCCAATCAAAAATAATTCAACAATCATGATGCATTTTTAAATTTTTCTAAAATCTTGTATCCTTCACTCATAATATTTCCTATTCCAATGATTAGTTCTGTGCCGGGATACTCCTTGTCAATTATATTTAAGATCTCATTTATCTGGTTTGATTTGAGTTTTCTAATTTCTACGCCAGGGTTCAGGTATTTTAGATTTCTATAGGCCCATTCTTTGTGATCACCCGTAATAATTACAAACCTGCATTGATTGTGCATTTTCTCGATCCATTCAGAAAACAGCTTTGTTCTTAATGGCCTGTCAGATCTGGTATTAAAAATAAAAGCAAGGTTTTTATGAATGTCTAGCTTATCAGACCAGTAAGTCAAAAAATCAGTTGCTGAATCGGTATCATTTACAGAAAAAGCATTGAGAAATACAGCATTAGTTTTTTTAATTTGGAATTGAATTAAGCAAGATTCATCATCGCTTATGCTGTCAAGAATAGATTTTAAAGCAACATCCCTGTCAATTCCGGCCAATACTGCCACCTCCACAGCTACTTCTATATTGGCAGCAAACACACCGTATGGCAGATCATTAACAAGCTTTTTCCCCAGTTTTTCAGGAATAAGCAGTCTGCAATTTTTTTTCTCTGCTTCCAGCCTTATGGCTGTCAGGTTTTCTAAATCATTTGAAACAAGTATGCAATTTACTGGAATTGCCTGACAGGCATATTCCACCCTCTGCTTTTTTCTTGCTCCCACCTTCTCCCTGTGATCATCTCTTATGTTAGAAATCACATAAATGTCGGGTTTATAAAACAGGCTTTCTATCTTTTGCAGGGTGGGATTAATTGACATGCATTCAAGAACAAGAGCTTCAGCTTTCGTTTTCGCAGCTTTTCTTATGACTCGGAATTGTTCATTGACCCGGGCTGGTCCGAGTCTCCTGATTGGTATAAGGTGTCCGTCTGGTTGAATTAAGCCTGGAATCTCACCGGTAACTTTTCCAACTGTTTTTATATCTGAAGATCGCAGTGCAGTTGAAATATATTTTGTAATAGTAGATTTACCTCTTGTTCCGTTCACATGAATTTTTAAGCTAATGCTTTTGATACCATGCCTGGTATGAATTGCCTCAACAATCATTAAAGCAAATAAGATACAAATAAGGATATATGCATAAATCATATTACATACCTTAATTAAAGCAATATAATACAAGCCTGATACCCCTCAACAACAGATAGCAAAGGGGTCATAAAATTTATATTCCGGGATGTTAATTATTTAAATAATTTCCCCATTGGTTCAGCTGCATAACTGATCTTTTCTACAGATTCCATGGGGATTTTCTTTTCTTCTGAAATTTTAGTAAAAAACCCATCTTCATTTCCTTGAGCAACCACAATCATGGCCTTACTGTTTTCGGCTATCAGCTGACAGAATCCATCAGATTGGCCACCCCGGCGAGCATTTCCCCCTATGTGCATCATCACAATTGGGATGTTTTTTTCATTTGCCGCCTTAACCAGGATTTCCACACGAGTCATTTCATCCTGCTGACTTATTCCTGCAGCACCTAGTCCTTTTGAACTAAAGCCTGGTACAATAATCAGCGTTTTTATTCCTTCCAAATCAGACTCATCTGCCATAAGTTTAGTTTCCGCATTCAGTTCCTGTTTCTTTGCGAGCAGCTTAACCAGTTTAACATCGGCACTTTGCCCGGCAGAAGTGATCAAGATTGGTTGTTCATACTTCCCGGTTTCGGGAGAAAAGGAAAAAAGAATCGCAGTAATTGCAATAAGACTAAAGATTTTAAATGAACGTTTTTTCATGCTATTATATTTTAAGTATTAATTATTTAAATATTTCCCTATACCATTTTCTACCAGTTCCTGATAAGCAGGTAAACCAGAAACCTCCACAGAATTATCTATATGTAACTCATTATAAGAATTAATGATCGCCATAAAACCAGAAAGATGTCTTCCCACCCTGTGTTCAAGCTGCTCACCTTCGTCGCGGTAAACAATACGCAGGGCCCCGGTTTCTTTTGCAATTTGGTAATTTTCGCTTACACCATCAAGTATTAATTCTTCATTTGTTTTTCCTCTAAGCCGGCCTTGAATCGGGCTGCTTGTTTCCATCAGGAAAGGATAGGTTTCAGTACAATCTCCCCATTCGCGATGACTGAGCCCGTGAAAATTCTTTGGTGATAATTCAGGAGTAAATTGAAGTCCCTCCATCTCAAGTTCGAGAATGGAATACATTGCAATATCCTCTGATTTTTCGTGATATACTATAGCGTTAATTATTGGAATTTCAGGTGCTGCCTCATGCAAATCATAAGAAATATCAACTTCTTCTTTTTCAATCATCTGCATAATGGCATAGGCTACCTTTTCTGTAAATGATCCTCTGGAGCCACCCGGATATGCTCTGTTTAAATTTCTTGATTCCAGGCCTGAATATTGCTGTCCGGAAGGTTTATGGGAATAAACCAATGGATCGGGCCACTGGTCAAGAGGGTTTGTGGCTCTTGAGCCAAAGCGAAATTTTCGTGGACCTTTGTCTGTATCGATATGAAATGATTGAGGGAATGCTTCCATCGGATCGGTACAGGTAAATGCAGAGTTATTCAGCCTGGGAATAATAATAACCTTGCCCTTTTCAGGAATCAGGTTTTCGAGAATAACCACACTGGCCAGGTATCCTGCCGGCTCGTTTGGATGAGTTCCGCCTGCAAGAAAAACGGTAGCTCCAGGTTTCCCACTATCGAAAAAATAAACTTCAGTATCCCCATTTGTCCCCTTAATTCCCGAAAAATAATCACTTAACATTCCTTCGCTGCTTAATCCCTCACTGGGATACAAAGATTCAGGAACATGCAATTCATGAAATTCAAAAGAGGCAATAATGCCGGTTATTATGGTAATAAGCGAAATGATAATGGCTGAAATATGATGTTTTTTCATCTGGAATCACTTATTTAATTTGTGAAATTCTAAGAATAAAAATCAGAAGCACAAAAGCAATAGCTACCTGCATCTTCCATTTTCTTTCATGGAAAAACTCGATACCAAGAATGACCGTGACATAGATCAGAATGACTGTATAAATAATATAAAGCATAAGCATAAAAAATTAAAAAAAGAACCTGGAAATATCTTCAGCAAATATTAAAACAATAATAGCTACAAGCATTGAAAAAATGATAGGAATAATACTTTGTTTCAATATTTTAAAATGATTATCCACTCCCACAGTTTGCGCAGCATATGCACAAAGCAATGAAGGTGGAGGCATAAGGTCTCCCAGAGCTGCCATCATAACCAATGAAGCTGTTACTACGATTGCGCTTTTTCCAATAAAGACATAAACAAGAGGAACACCAATAACCGAAGCAGATGCATAGGCAGATCCCATAAACGGCATTACTGCTGCAGCCATATATTTTACAGCATCAGGAAGTTGAAGAGCAGAAATAGCCAGGTAACCCCTCACTCCTGTCAGGGTAAGTATCTGAAGAAACATACCTACTCCTACAAGAATGACTATTACAGGCAATGCCATTCTCAAGGCTTCGCGGGAAACCTTAATTATTTTAGTTTTAGGAGAAATAATGATTCCTAAAACAGAGCCTAAAGTAAAAATCAAAGGGACACCCAGATGTAGTAAATATTCATGAAAAACAATTTCACTTATCATATAACCAATTACAAAAATAAGTGGAATATATAATTTAAATCCTTTGTGGTTATCTTCAATCAAATCGAGCTTTTCAAGGACCATATCAAGGTCAATTTTTTTAACAAATCTGACCCGGAAATATATAGCAGTGAAAAGTGCTGCCGGTAAAGAAACAAGTAGTAAAGGAATAGTAAAACCGATATAGGGCATATCAACCCCACCCCCAATTATCATTACCGGTATGCTTATTGGGGGAGCAACTTCGCCAAATACAGCAGCCATTGCAATCAACGATCCGGTAGCCAGGCGGGGAATACCTATAGCCAGAAGAACAGGAGCCACTAATATGCCTGTAGTAAGAACACAGGTAGAAGAAAGGCCAGTAAGCATTCCTGGGAACATTACAAATAATACGATTACGATGATTAAAATACTTGGTTTTTTGTAAAAGGTCTTAATAATCCACAGGCTTATCAGGGCTAAAACTCCACTCGATTCCATTATTTTCATAAATATCATGGCAGTAGCTATAATCATAATGGCCTCCATAAAGCCAAACCCGCCTTCAACAAGTTGTCTGACAGGAATTCCATGGCCATCAACCAGGCCTCCTACCACAGCAGCCAGAATAAGAGAAACCCCTGCAGGCATCTTTAGTACAAAAACACTTATTGCAAAACTTGCAAGCATTAACAACAAAATAATTAACTCAAAATTCATATTAGTGAAATGTATTTTAGTTTAGTTTTTTTCAGACATGGTATTTGAAATTGCAGCCATTTTATCTCTTATTCTCAAAATATTGGCCCAGAACAGAATCTCCATACGCAGCAATCTCTGGTATCTGGGGAAAATAATGAATAGACAGGAATTCTATCAAACTAAGAGCGATATCATTAGCAACTTTTTTCTGTAAATGTAAATCTGTACGGGTATGTAAATCCATTTCAATTTGAATCCCATCGATAGTTCCTCCACTTGAAGATCCATATCTTGATGTGTTAAATCCTCCGCTAAAAAAAGGCTCATCCGGTTGCGGATATAATAGTTTACTGCAGGGCACACATACCTGGCCTTTTGCACTTAATAATGAACCAAAACTAAACCGCCCTCTTATTAATTCAGTAAAGGACAATTCGAGCCTGTTCTCTTCCAAAAGATGTCTGATGCTGGAAAATTCATTCAGTAATCCCCCATCCAGAAGTTCTTTATCAAGACGAAGTTCCTCTCCGGTTAGCAAATACCCCAATTCAATTCGCTCAATTTTGTGCCGGTGTCCGTGCAAATCAATAAAAAGGCCTTTTCCATATTCTTCTGTAATTCTTTCTTTAACACTACTTATTTGGTTATGATATGCATACCAAACCTCCTCGGCTTTAAGATTACCATTCGCAGCTTCTTCAATGTTACGGTTGGCATCAAGGCGAGTCCGGTGCAAATGATTGATAATAACATAAGGGTATTTCCCGGTCAGCTCATTGATTCTTTGAATTATCTCATAAGCAATCTCAATGGTATAAATATCCTGATTCTTCGCAAATCTACCTGTTCGTTCAGGGATATCATCAGGCTTTTCGTAGCCTCCATGTGGTACAGAAATGATCAATGGCAAATCTCCATGGACATACTCTACATAGTCGCTATCAATATGATACTTATTCCCAGGAATAAAATCTTGAGTCAGTACAAATTGAGAGGAAATAAAAAAAATACTGAATATTAGCGGAACAACTTTTCTAATGTACATTTTATTACAATAAATAATGTGAGATGAATATCCAAAATACGTGCCATGTATCCAATATACTAATACTCCATATCAGAATAAAGCTATTTTCAAAACTACATCCTTTGAGTGTTGTTAGCAAGCAGGATTTTTGTTATTTTTCCAAGTGGTTTTAAAAATACTGAATTTTTAAAACAAACCTGTGCTTATGGGACAAACTAACCCTAATATCTGTGTCATTATAACTCAACTTTTGCATTGAATCAATTTACATTTTGTTCACGTTCTTGAGTATACAGGTTTTGGCACATCTTTTGAAATTTAATTAGCAGAAATTCACACACATATTTTTTACAAATGAAAAAATTACAATTACACTTCACATTACTAATCCTGATAATCACAGGATCCTTTTCAATTTCCATAGCCCAGAATACTCCTGTGGGTGAAAACGGAATGGTTGCAACGGCTCATCCTCTGGCTTCTGAAGCTGCAATAGAGATACTGAAAAACGGGGGGAATGCTATAGACGCAGCTGTAGGTGCAGCTTTTGCCATTGGAGTTGTTGAGCCAGATGGTTCAGGTCTTGGTGGTGGCGGGGGAATGGTCGTTTATATAAAAGATAAAAATGAATCCTATTATATTAATTATTATGCCAGAGCATCTGAACGTGCTTCAGAATCAGGGTATTCAGGTGGGAAGGATGCTCATACTGCCAAAGCAATTTGTGTTCCCGGAACTGTTGCAGGATTAACTATGGCTCATGAGAAATTTGGAATGCTTCCATTAAATAAAGTTCTTGAACCGGCTATCAGGTTTGCCTCTGAAGGTTTTGAGATAGATGCAACCCTTGCCAGACTAATCCTTGATAATATTGAGACTGTGATGGTTGATGATGAAACTGTAAATGTTTTTTGCGAAGATGAATTTCCCAGGATGGAGGGAGAAATAATAGTGCAAAAAGAATTGGCTAAAACACTTTCCATAATTGCAAATGAAGGCAGAAAAGGATTTTATGAAGGTGAGCTGGCAAAATCGATGGTTCAGGGTATAGCCGAACGGGGTGGAGTTCTCACTTTGAATGATTTTGCATCATATGAGGCTCAATTCACTCGACCGGTATATGGTACATACCGGGGTTATGAAATTATTTCAGCCAACGCTCCTCATTCAGGTTTGTGTTTGATTGAAGCATTGAATATTCTTGAAAACTACGACCTGGGAAATGCTACTCACTATAGTGAATCAGCTAAAATTCTGCACCTTATTGCCGAAACAGAGCGATTTGTATATGCAGATAGAACAGCTTATTTGGGAGATCCCCGAGTAGTAGATGTCCCTGTTAGCGGATTGATATCAAAAGAATATGCAAAAAAGCGTTTCGAGCAGATTAATCAGGAAGAGCTAGATCCCCCCGTGTACCGGGATATTGAAGAAGGAGATCCATTCCCTTTCAGAAAAGATGAAAAAGTTAACTCAAAGGATGAAGCAAATTCATTGCTTGACGGACATACTACACATATGTCAATAATAGATAAAGACGGTAACTGCGTAGCATTAACACAAACCCTTGGCTTGTTTTTCGGATCAGGTCAGACAGTAAATGGAGTATTGTTTAACTGTGCCATGACCAATTTTTCTTATCGCAATAAAAACAGCGTTAATTTATTCAAAGATGGGAGACAGTCAAGAAGTACAATTATGCCTACTGTTATTCTGAAAGACGGCGAACCATTTCTGATTGCTGGTACACCAGGTGCTGCAAGGATCATATCCACCCTGATAGAGGTGGTAATTAACATGATTGATTTTGAATTTAATGTAGAGGAGGCAAATCTTGCTCCAAGGTTTTTTGTCAGGGATAATGAAGATTTTCTATATATGGAATCTGGAATAAAACCAGAAGTAAGAGCAGAGCTTGAAAAAATGGGACATACTATCAGAGTCTATGAAGGAACAGATCTGTTCTTTGGAGGTGTACAAATGATATATGTCAATCCTGAAGATGGCAGATTCTATGGCTCTGCTGATAAACGCCGTGGAGGAAAAGCAATTGGTTATTAATATCTCTTAAGAGTATTTAGGAAATAATTGTTGTATGTGATCATTCATAACGCGTTCCGATAATGATCACATCATCTATCTGCTCTTCATTTCCACGCCAGGTTTCAAATGTTTCTTCAAGCCTGGTTTTTTGCTCCTTCATGGATAAGTCCTGAATGTCGAGCAAAAGCTTTTTCAGGTTTCTGATCATAAATTTCTTTCCTATTTCACCACCAAACTGATCAGCAAAACCATCTGAAAAAATATAGGTGGTATCTCCTTTTTCCAATTTTATTTTATGACTGGTAAACTTTTGACCCGATTCTGAACTGGTCCAGCCAATAGCAAACCTATCTGCTTTGGTTACTATTAATTCATTATTCCTGATCAAGTATAAAGGGTTGTAAGCCCCGGCAAACTCAAGCTCATTTTTCTCCATAT
>JAYEGO010000438.1:0-2390 GCA_034659155.1 Bacteroidota bacterium
GTTCGTCGGCAGAATCAGTGATTGAGAAGCTTTCGGAAAAGTACTTGCCAAATGCCATTTTGGTTGGTTCCAAGGTGGAAAAAGATCTTCCGCTTTTCAGGGACCGGTTTGAAAGCGGTAAAACACGTATCTTTGTTTGCCGGGACAACGTTTGTCAGTTACCGGTTGAGGATCCGGAAGATGCAAAAGCAATCTATCATCACGGATTTTCACGGTTATTAACAGACCGTATTATCTCAGGTATAAGTGGCGCCCTGGAATATTAATTTTTTATTACCCAGCCAACTATATTTACGGCCTTGAAGTCTGTTCATAGTTTCTAAAAGTAAAGGTAAGTTTCTTTTTTTCTTGAGACTGACAACGATTTCGTTTTGTTTTATTTCCACATCGGCACCATGGGTAATAAACTTCTCATACAGACTTTGAGAAGTCAAATGGGAATAGCCCTCTAATTCAAGTGCAAACAGACGGTAAATATTATGAGCTACAATAGACATCGTCAAATCAAAATCTACTTTTATCACCATTGAAGAGGACACCCTGTTTAAATGAAAAAACTCTATTTGTTCCGAAATCACTTTTTCAACCAGCCATCTCCGGGCATATTTTGTTACAATATCATGTAGTTTTATGACAAAATCATTGGTGATGATAATGGCCGGTTTGATCCTGCCATTACCGGTAATAGTAATTTGCCTGATCTGTTTATTGTAGCCCTTCAGGAAAACGGTTTGATCATTTACTTTGAGAGTGCGTTTTTTGTTACCCGATTGCTGTACTCGTATTATCTGCCAACTATGCTTTGGATAGTTATTGATCTCCTCTACAATATTCTTTCCCCGCCTGCGTATGGTAATGAACTTCACATCATTAGCATCCAGCTTGGCAAGGTTTTCATAATTAGTGAATTTGCTGTCAAAGACGATGTATTTCAGCTGGCTTTCTTCTGTAAGCCCGGATTTGTAAAAATCAAGGAACTCTAAAACGACATTACTCTCATTAGAGTGCCTGACCCTGGTATTGCCATAATCGATAATGCCGGTATCAGGATCATGAGCCAGTACCGAAAGCATACCTGATAGGGCTTTGTTTCTTTTTCCAGACCAATTGTTTTCAAACTGATCACCCTCTCCCCAATACGGGATGGTCGTAAAATCAAGATTTATAGTGTCACTTAACAATCCCATATCAAGCCATGTTCGATGTAAACGTTTTAGAAAATCAATGTTCATCTCTGAGGTGACTCTGTCTGAATATGAAGAAAACCATGTAGCTTTAGGCAATACATTCAATCCGGCAAACAAACCCGATCCTCTGTCCATACACCATATGTCATCAGTAGAATAACGACGCACGTCTGATAATTTCAAGGCGATAAATGAAAGGATTGATCTGGTACGGGATAAGACCCTGGTGTGAGGATAAGAACTACTCCTGATAATCTTATCAATTCCATATTCACGTATAATTGGTAACAAACATAATAGTGCCCCGGAGGTGGTCTTGAACTTTTCAGGCAAGAAGTTGATAGCTTCACTTTTTAGAGCTTCAATCTTTACTTCCTCCGGTTGTCTTTTATCCTTCTTAGTTCTCTTAGGCAAGCGGGCAAAACCCTCGCTTTTAATGATCAGATAAATGGTATTCTCTGAAACCTGATAACCGATGGCATCAAGACTGATCTTAATGTCTTCAACCGAAAAGTTCTTCTTTCTCAGTTTAACAACAATGCTTCTGACATTGCCCTTTTCTCCCTTTTCAGGTCTGCCCAATTGTCTTTGAACAAAGAATGTGTCTTCTATACCATCATCCTGATCGAAGTCCCTTCTGAAATCAGATACTATGGAAGTAAAGGCCCGATACTTATACCCGAAATAATCAGCTACATCTGTAGCTTGTATGTTTTCAATATAATACATTCTAAGTGCTTCATACTGTCGGTGTGAAACAGACTTTGGTTTCAAAAAAAAGTTTTCAATCTTCATCATAATACGGTTATTTATAGTCGTGATAAAGATAGTCTTTATTTCTTTAAACATAATTCATAAACAAGCAATAGTTATTAACAAGCTTATTTACTGATAATTGAGGTATTATCAGAAAACTGCAGGAATTAATTACGCACCCGTAACATAGCTTCGATAACTATTAATTACCGTATTTGTGAAAAAAAGTATCTGGGGGAAGCGAGGGTAATGACCTGCTATTCTGACAATTAGACTGCTTTGGGCAACTTGCTGAAATTTCCTGATACGGTTAGATAAAACCGTGAAAATTCGTGTTTAAATATTAATTTATCAATGGTTCTTTTCCCATTTGCAACTCCAGTTTACCTCCGTTTGTAATTTCCTCGTGAGTAATCCAGTATCTATCTAAAATTTTTCCGTTGAGTT
>JAYEGO010000439.1:0-2386 GCA_034659155.1 Bacteroidota bacterium
TAATCACGCAGGTTCCCATAACCATAGTTGTGATACCACTTGGAACGTGCAGGATGCCCTCCCCTGTTTCCTATGGTTATTACCACAAAACCAAACTGGGCTAATCGATCCAGCCTGTCCATTCTTTTCGAAAAAGATTTGTTCACCGCCTCTGTCTGTGGTCCCGGGTAAACATATTCAATGATAGGATACAAGCGGGTGGAATCAAAATCAAATGGCTTATACATCACACCATATATGTCAGTAATACCATCGGCAGCTTTTACCTTGTAGGGCTCAGGATATTGATAACCTGCACTGAATAACTGGGTAAGGTCGGCCTTTTCAAGATTAAGTATTCTGTTTCCCTGTTTATCCATCAAATCAGAAACAGGATTGGTATTTACCCGTGAATAATTATTAACAAAATAAGTGTGGTCATCCGACATGGAAACCCTATGATCATAATTTCCCTTATTGAGGAGCTTTAAACCGGTTCCATCGAGGTTTACCCGGTATAAATGCTGGTAATAGGGATCCTCTCCCCTCTCTTTAGCGTTAGCTGTAAAATAGAGTAGCCTGTTTTTGGAATCCACTCCCACAATTCGCTCACAATGAAAGGGTCCGCTTGTAATACGATTTTTTAAATTACCCTGATCATCATAAAGATAAAAATGGGCCCAGCCATCCCGTTCAGACCAGTGAACCAGCTCTTTACCATCATCTACCAATCCAGGTGATTGAAAATCCACATATGTATTTAGCCTTTCTTCAATAAGCACCTTAACTTCCCCGCTCTCTACATCCACTACACAAAGATCTATGCGTTTCAGATCACGGGAAGTACGGCTAAAATAGATTTTATCAGAACCCGGTGACAGCCAGATACGTGGATTGTAGTCATTATCCCTGTCTCGTTGTTTCCTGCGGGCTGAAAGAAGTGAAACAGACTGATCTGTAAAACGGTCAACATTAATTTTCTTTCCTTCACCGCTTTGCAAGTTGATAATCTGCAGCTCATCAATGGATACCTCCTTATCGCCGGGCATTTGGTACTTATATGTTTCAAGTGTGGGCCTGGGTTTAGCCGTGTTATTTAGTACCCATAGATCCTTAACCTCGCGACTGTCATTACGGGTAAGGGCTATATACCTGGAATCAGGGGACCAGAGGATCCATGCAGATTTACGCTTGTCCTTATTTTTTTTCTTCTTTACATTATCTTCTCCCCGGCTTCCGGATCCATAACTATAGTATTCTTCCCCATCAGTAGTTAATTGATGTTCTACAATGTTTGTATCCTTTTCATCCTCCAGGGCTAATGCATAGCTTTCTTTATCCATCCAGTAGAGATTATGATTACGGGCAAAGACCACCTTGTTTTCATCCGGGGAAATATTTGCCCAGTCGGGACGCTCTTCCGGCTTTTCATAATCATCCAATAATTTTAGCTTTCTGGTAGCAAGTTCATACTCAAAATAGAAAGTTTTCTTTCCGGGTTTTTTAGCTTTCTTGCTATTATCATTTTGTTCGTTTTTTTCTTCCATATCCTTTTCCTCATCCTCTTTTTCTTCATCAAGTTCTTCATCTACCAGCTTACTTTTTATTTGGAATTGCAGGATAGTTTCATTCTTAATGAACTTGATTTTATCAATTGGAAGATGCTTTGCATCAAAGGGATCGTGAGTTAGAAGAGACACCTGCGAAGCCATGTAATCATTATCAAAAAGTACCTTCTTCGTACTTCGGGCAGGGTCGGCAATGTAATAGGTTTTACCTTCACTGGTTTCATATGCATACCAGAAACGGGTACTGTTTTTCAGCCAGTGGGCATCCACAGAAGTACTGAACACCATGGCTTTCAATTTTGTTGGTGAAAACCTTGCTGCAAGACCATAATTGGCCTTATCAATGGGTGCTTGCTGGGCAGAAACAGAAGTGATAATGAAACTCAATAGAAGTGCTGAGGAAAATAATACTTTTTTCATAAGAGTATACATTTAATGTTTATAATGATCATTAATACAAGAAGCATTAAAAGTATTATTATTTTCCAGCTTCAGCAAGAACAGTCATATGTTTTATAATTGATTCAGGCATCCCTGATATACTCGTCAGACCACTTGAAGTTGTCTGACGAGTAAACATTTTAAACTTTCAAAAAACATTATTTCTTCACAGGTAATTCATTCCCTTCCACCCAGGGAGCTCCAGCATCTAGAAGAGCCTTTTCCATCTCCCTCATTTTGGATATTTGCTTTGAAAGCTCCATTTGTATTTCAGAAACTTCCTTTTTTACAATATCAAGACTCATTTTATGAGTTTCGGTAGGACCGTATGTGGATACTGTAATCCCCCTGTTTACAGCAAACAGGCGATCTCCAATTGTTGGACTGGACTTCTCTCC
>JAYEGO010000440.1:0-2384 GCA_034659155.1 Bacteroidota bacterium
CCTGAAGATCATCATCTAAATGACCACCCACAATTTTTAGAGATATGGGTTTGCCTTCTGTCAGTTCTCGAAGATAGTGAATACGTTCGGACAATGCATGGGGAGAGTCGATATCCATGTGACGTGCAGGGGATGAAACGGTTTTCCCAACCGGAATTTGCCGAACATGGGCGATTTCGGCTGTAACTTTAGCTCCCGGAAGTTTGCCCCCCATTCCGGGCTTTGCCCCCTGAGAAATTTTTATCTCGATCATATCCGCCTGTTTCAACCGTTCATCAGATATGCCAAATCTCCCGGTGGAATATTGTAGAGTGATCTTATCCGCCAGTTCTCTTTCTTCATCCAGCATTCCTCCTTCGCCGGTGTTGGCTACCGAACCCACCATAGCCGATGCTTTAGCCAAAGCCATTTTGGCTTCACGACTGAGTGCACCAAATGACATGCCCGCATTTAAAATCGGGGTTTGAGCGATAACGGGCCGACGTGCTGTTTTTCCCAAAACCATTTGAGTATTAACCGGTTCCTCGTCAAGGAGCGGTTGTTTGGCGACCTGGGCCGGCAGAAAGAGCAAATTGTCCATGTTGAGGAAACGACGTGTGGTGCCCTTTCCTTCCAGAGCATAATGACCGGATTCGGCCATTTTGGTGATCATTATTCGGCTTTTCAAATCCCAGTGCCCGGGGGGTTCATCCGGTGTAAACCGCTGGAAGTATTCGGCCGGTGTGCCGCATACCGGGCAAAAATGAAAATCTCGGATTCCTTCGTGAAGGTAACCACAAACCGGACAGCGATAGACTTGCATCGTTAGAAGTGCTCCTTTGCCAACACTTTCAGATGTGAGGCTTTGGCGGCATCAAGGGGACTTTAAATAATCCGTCAAGTGCAAAATCAGCCGAAGCATTATGACCTGTGCAACTGTAAAACCTCTGGATAAAGCGGCATTTATTAGATTTGGCAATGTTGCCATTTTTAATAAATGGTTATGATTCAATACCTGATTCACGCCCGCTCGCCCTCGTATAAGTCCAGGTAGTCCTATTTCTTTCGTGCTTTCGTCCTTCCGTGCTTTCGTGATAACTCTAGGATTATGCCCCACAGGGCTAACCTGTGTCAACCGGATAGGCATGGTCATAATCAGCATCAATGACTGCTTTAATGGCAGTTTTTATTTCATCTAATACGTTTGAGGACACCGAGCCGGTCTTCCTCAAAAACCGTTTTGTAGATACGGACCTGATCTGAAAGGTATCAATAGCAGATGGCTTCTTAAGGTTGTTTTCGCTGTTCGGTTCTATCTTTACCATCCATACGGCCCCTTGAAAACGGTCTTTCCACTCTGTTACCGGAACAACAACTTTTAGAGGTAAGATTCCGATTGCATCGTCATTTATGATAACAGCGGGCCTTTTCTTTTTGATTTCGGCTCCAATGGTCGGATTTAGGTTTATCTCCCATATTTCTCCCTGTTTCATAGGAAATCCTCCCCGTCTAAATCAGTAAAGGTGGTTAATCCTTTATCTGTTTTATAATCAGGAAGAAGCTCCCGCGCTTTTTGGGCCATTTGATTTTTGCGTTGCCTTGTTTTTAACTCCCTAATAAATTGGGTAAGAGCTTTACGTACAATACTGCTCTGATCAGTAAAACCCCACTGCCTATAATTTTCCAAAAAAAGTTTTTGTTCCGAGCTGATCGAAAATTTTTTTTGTGTCAAAGCGGCCATAAAGATACCCTCCTGGTTCATACTTTGGTTCCAAAATAATATCCTATATAAGGTCTAAAATCAAAGAAAAAAACAGTGAAGCCCCTTTAACCGTTGGCGCAGGTTATCGATCAGGGTGTAAAATAGCGGCACAAGGAATGTCTGGTAGGCAGTGGTGAGCATCGGTGAGGTAGGCAGATTGTCGACCGGGATCTTCCAAGCCTCAGATGACAAACCGGCAAAATCTGTCTTTAATAAAAATTTTCCCTATGCTAAGATACTAAAATCAATTTTCCTGAAAAGGAGATAAATATCATGGAATACGCAGCAGCGAAAAGTACTGTTGACATGCTCCATAAGATTAAAAGCGATGTTATCTTTATTCCTTCGATTGTCATTGCAGAAGCAATCAGTATCTTTGACAAAAAACGTGTTTCTTTTGACTTTAGAAATCTATTCAAAAAAATAAAATCCAGTGAAAATTTTGTGCTCATTGCTCTTGATTATCCTATTCTGGAAAAAATGGTAGGCTGATAGATCAGAGTTCTTTTTTTGATTAATTTTTGAGAATAATTCTTATGTAGTAATTGCTATCCTAAACAAACGACAATGATCAAGAGGTATTCTCGAAGAAAGGAGGATTCAAATGGCAAGGGAAAACAAGACACTTACCACCAACTTTGGC
>JAYEGO010000441.1:0-2384 GCA_034659155.1 Bacteroidota bacterium
GGCGGGGCACGGGATGATCGGTGTTATTTTATCCGTTCTTTTTTTGTATATTTATATGCGGTACAACCAAAAGCTACAAGGCTTTAGCAGAAAAAAATTTATCCATGATTGCCCGGCAAACCAGAATCAGATTAAATGATCTTAGTAAGTCTTTTGATGATGTCAAGGCTGTAGATCATCTTTCCCTTGATATTTACAAAGGTGAAATATTTGGTTTTCTCGGGCCCAATGGAGCCGGGAAAACTACTACTATCCAAATGATATGTGGTTTGCTTAAACCAGATAAAGGGAGCATAGAGTATACATCTGCTTCAGGAAGCCACATAAGCCCTGAATTTGAGGATATTGGGATTTGTCCGCAGGAAAATGTAATATGGCCGAAGCTGACTTGCTATGAACAAATGAAATTTGTAGCCAGAATGCATGATATGGGCACCCAAAAGGCGACTGAACGCTCCAGGTTTCTGTTGCAACATTTAGGACTAACACAAAAATCACATTCCCTGGCTTCAAGCTTATCAGGAGGGATGAAGAGAAGACTGAATATCTGCCTTGCCCTGGTACACGATCCACAGATACTTATTCTGGATGAACCTGAAGCAGGACTCGATCCTCAAAGTCGCATTATTGTAAGGACTTTTATTAAATCCCTGGCAGGGGAGAAGACTATTCTCCTTACAAGCCATAATATGGATGAGGCAGATCGCCTCTCTGACAGGGTTGCTATAATTGATCAGGGGAAACTATTACTTGTTGATTCTCCTTTAAATTTGAAGAAATCAATAGGAGAAGGGGATATACTTGAAATTACAATAGGGCAGGATGCAGATATTGAGGTTCTTAAAAAAGAATTGAGCAAATTGTGCAAGCAGGTAGATGTTAGTGGCATCCATATTCTTTTAAAATCACCAAATATGGTGACAATTATGCCTGCAATTATTAATGCTTTTAAACAGCATAACATAAAAATAAAGGAAATAAACCTTCGGGAGAATACTCTTGAGGATGTTTTTATTCATTTAACAGGACGAAAATTGCGACAGTGAAGATTCTATTCGTAATACAAAAAAGTTTCAAGGAGCAGATTCGCAGCTATTGGCTGTTGCTTCTTACTGTATTTATGGCTCCTTTCTTTGTTTTTATATATTATATGATGAGTCATGTAACTGAAGTTCATTATGATATTGTTGTTGTTAACCAGGATAAAGGATTTGAATCTTCAAGCAGTACTTTTAATCATGGAGACTTTCTAGTTGATTTGATCAGCCAGGCTGGAATAGATAGCCTTGAGATACCCTTGAGAGTAAAGGTCTTAAAGTCACGAAAGGAGGCAGAAAAGAAACTGAAAAATAAAAAAGCGGATGCTCTCCTGGTGCTTCCGGAAGATTTTTCTGAACGGATTGGAAACGTGATTTTGAATCCGGGTTCGAGGAGTATACAGGTAGATTTTTCAGGTGATCTGACCAGTATTTCATATATGGTAAGTGCCATTTGGACCAACGAAATACTGAATGAATATCTGGTTGAAATAACCGGGATGAAAAGGCTGGTAACTATTGTGGAAATACCACTTGGAATTTCAGGTAAAGTCAATGATTTTGATCTGTGGGTTCCTGGTTTGCTGATCTTATCGATAATTATGCTGATGTTTACTGCAACAATTGCTATTGTAGCAGAGGTCGAAAATAAGACAATCATCCGCCTTAGATTTTCCAGGGTAACTACTTTTGAATTGCTCTCAGGAATTGGATTGGTTCAAATAGGAGTTGGTCTGGTTTCAATTATTCTCACTCTGCTTGTAGCGGTTCTGTTAGGTTTCGAATATGTAAGATCTCTGGGTTTATTTATTTTAATTGCTGTACTCACGGCGATTTCAATTATTTCTTTCAGCCTGATCCTTGCAGGTGCTACAAAATCTGTAAACGAAGTTTTAATTGTAGGTAATTTTCCGCTCTTTATTTTTATGTTTTTTAGCGGAGCTGCTTTTCCAATAAAGGCAAAAGAGCTATTTTCTATTGCGGGTTATCCCATTTCATGGCAATCATTGATGTCACCCAGCCATGCTATTTCTGCTTTAAATAAAATATGGATCATGGGTATGGATTTTAAAGATATTATGCCTGAACTAATTGCCCTGTTATTAATCAGTATTCTATATTTTCTAATAGGAGCATGGCTCTTTAATTACCGGCATATGAGAGTGCTTAAATAATGATTAATGATTAATGATGAATGATGAATGACTAATGAATAATGGATAGAATGGCATAGGAGTGGAATTGGATTATTGACAGAGAGATGGGGCGAGGGAGCGAAAGAAAGAAAGAAAAAGAAAGATGGAATGTTGGGAGATTGCTTCACTTCGTTCGCAATGACCCATTTTC
>JAYEGO010000442.1:0-2383 GCA_034659155.1 Bacteroidota bacterium
TTTCTTTTCATATGACGAATTTTTAATATGGAAATTTGGGCATTTTTCAAAATCCCACTAAAGTAGTTAACAAATATAACGAGCATGTAGTTACAGGAGACACCTTTCCTGAAAAATCAATAGTTTTTCAGACGTCGGTAGTAAATCCTATGCTGCCAGAGAAAGTTTATTCCGTTCCTTTTCTCTATCCATTAACATTTCCAGCCAATCTTTTTCTTGTATTGATCCTGTCAATATTTCCATAGGTGTTTTCCCTTTTCTTTTCCCTGCTTTGTATCTGCGATGATTATGATAAAACATTATTAGATTCAGTATTTCCTGGTTGATCCTGTTTCTCGATGTATTCATAAATGCCCTCACAATTGAATTTATGTTTTCAACAATAGCGGAGCTTTGTATGATTTTATCCAATTCAAGAAACACAGTTGTTTTAACCGGTTCAAAATCATTGCCCAGCATCATTCTAATCATTTCTAATTGTTCTTTTTCTTTTTTCATATAATACTTTTGCCTGTCAGGATTTTTGGCTTTGATCGCATTTTTCTGAGCCTGCCATGCTAATGAAAAAGCCTTGATAATGTATTGAGGGATGCTCATGGCATTAAGTTTTCTGATCACTTTCCCTGCTGTGTCTAAATATTCAAGAAGGTCATCTAAGAGATTATAAATTGTGTTGATTTCTTTCTTCATCTTATTGACAGGCAATGCGATCATGTAATCCAGGGCTATGCGTATGTTTTCTTCGGCCGTTTTTCTGTCACATGGATTACCCTCCTTGTCAAATACCTGCAGATGGTTAATTATACAATGGTAAAGGAATTTGTAAATTTCATAAAGCATTATCGCTTGCTGTGCTTTAGCTTTTGCATCAAAGTAAGCATCCATTCTTTTTTGTATTACCTGTTCGGTTTTTGCCGACTCAAATACTTCCAGGCAATGATATTCTTCTGCAATAGCAGCATAAGCAGATTTCTCCAGGCTGTTTACCCATTTGCCCAGGCGATGAGAGATGGCATGGAACGTATCGGGCTGTCTGTTTATTCCAGGGAAAGCTGAACCGGTTGCCGAGCAAATACCTTGTCCTTCATCACTGACTACCATAATAACCTCAATACCGTTTTCTTTGAGTTTATTGAAATGATTTATCCAGTCTTCCGTTTTCCTGGATTCTGCCAATTCAATTCTTAATATGGCAGTGCTTATTGGATCGACAGAAATTAAAATCGGTATTGAATGAGAGAACATTTCATCAGCCGCTAAATAAACATACAAGGTTGTATCATTGTCAATCTCCAACGTATTTGGCAAGTACTTCCCTATCTCGTTTAGCTTTTGACTGATTGTTCCTACTGAATTGTTTGCAAACCCCATCCTTTTTAGGAGATCCGATATTGAAGGGATACTGCATTTTCCCTCTAATCGTAGCAAGAGGGCATATTCCAGTGATTTTTCTTTCCCCTTGATTGTAAGTTCATGCTTAGAGTGAGTGCTTCCTACATAGAAAGAATCTTTAACTGCTGTATTTAGCTGTGATTGAAGCATATATATAAAGGTTCTCGATATTGCATATTGTTTTGCCATCTGGGTAATTAAGCCCCATCTATTACACAAAAGCGCCATGAAAGCTATATAAAGCCTGGTTTCCTCGGTTAAATCCTTCCGGCGGTAAAATTTTATTGAAAAATTGCAGTTAGCACGATATACATCTATATCATTCATATGATGCATTATGATTAATATAATACGTTTATATATAAGACATATATAACGAAAATATATTTCATTTCAAAATAAAATTTACTATATTTATCATATGAACGTAATTCCAAGAAGGCCAGTTAAAATAGAGGGACTAAATCCTGATGAATTAGAAGTGTGGATTAACCAGGACGCTGGCAGAAAAGCAGCAATTAAGTGTCAGATATTAATTGCGTTATGTAATGGCAATAGTATGACGGAGGTGTGCAAAGTTTTTAATGTAACACGAGAAAGTGTCAGGCGTTGGAGGAATTTAGTATTATCAAAAGGCCCTAATGGTTTAGTGCCACACAGTTTCCCCGGACGCAAACCTAAACTAACACCTTCGCTGAAGAAACAGCTTAAGAAAATCATGGCACATCCACCTCATAGAATAGGGTATAAAAAGCCCAGATGGAGCGGAGAATTACTCGTCTCGTATCTGGAAAAGGAGCATGATGTAGTAATAACGATCCGAACGGCACAAATGTGGATGAAAATGATTAGAAATCAATAAATTTGTAAACCGGTATTTGAAAAATGCCGAAATACTCCTGTTTTTTACACTTATATCTGTATATACGCCATACACCAGTTGCTTATAAATTCCATCCAGGTAATAATCAACCAACTGATTTATTTTTTC
>JAYEGO010000443.1:0-2378 GCA_034659155.1 Bacteroidota bacterium
AGAATTAGAAAAAATAAGAGCATTTTTATTTAAGTTGCTGAGGTTTATGACTAAAACCAGGAGATTTATTGTATTTATCTGGATATTTTTTTTTATCTCCACCGCAGATACTTTTGCACAAGAAGATATCCTGAAGAAAAAAATGACTGTGAGTTTTCAGGACGAGACTCTTGGAAAAATCCTTAAAACACTTGAAGAACTGGGAGATTTTCATTTCTCATACCGGAATAAATATGTGCCTGTAAATAAGAAAATCAGCCTTCAGGCGCAAAACGAAAGTATATCGGGCATTCTACATCACTTATTGGATGGGCTTGACCTCGAATATGCATTTGTTGAAGGAGAAATTGTCCTTTTTCCTGCAATCAAAAAAAAAACAGAAAAACCTGAGACAAAATATAGTATCAATGGTTATATCCGCGATAAGGCTTCAGGGGAAAGCCTGATAGGAGCTACAATTTTTGTTGATAGTACCACTACCGGAACAATTTCGAATGCATACGGCTTCTACTCCCTTACACTCCCTCCTGGCAAATATCAGGTGGTTTATTCTTTTATAGGTTATGAAGCTCAAAGGATGCTCATTCAATTAGATTCAGATCAAATGGTAAATGTAGATATTGATCAGGACATAACTCATATACAAGAAGTTGTAATTAGTAAAAGAAGTAGCGGAAGAACATATGGAGACCTTGCACAACTGAGCATGACTGAAATGAAACCAAAGCAGGTGAAAAATATACCGGCTTTACTTGGTGAAGTAGATGTAATTAAATCTTTGGAATCCCTTCCTGGAATTACCTTTTTTGGAGACGGCTCCACTTTTTTTTATGTAAGAGGAGGAAATAAAGATCAAAACCAAATCTTACTTGATGATGCTCCTATTTTCAATCCTGCTCATTTATTTGGGTTTTTTTCCAATATCATTCCAGATGCTATTAAAGATGTGCATATCTATAAAGGGAATATGGGACCACAGAAAGGAGGACGGCTTTCTTCTTTGATTGATATCCGTACCAGGGATGGAAATATGAAAAGGATTGGGGTAAGTGGAGGCCTGGGACTGATATCTGCAAGACTCTCGGTGGAAGGACCTGTGATTAAAGACAAAAGCTCTTTTTTTATTTCCGGAAGAAGATCATACTTCAAATGGTTTGTTCAGCAATATGCCCCACAGGTACAAAGCATGTACTTTTCTGATTTCAATGCCAAATTTAATCTCATTGCTAATTCCTCCAACAGGTTTTACCTTACTCTGTATCTTGGCAAGGATGATTTCACTACTATGAATGGAGGCTCAGATGCTGCAGGTATTAACTGGGGAAATATTTCGGGGTCATTCAGATGGAATCATTTATTTGGTGAACGCTTATTCTTAAATACAATTTTCTATAGTGGAAATTATGATTATTCCCTGATTACTTCGGTAAGCCAAAATGATAAATGGAATTCTACAATTAAAAATACAGGTTTAAAAACAGATTTTAGCTTTTATATGGATCCTTCCAATACTTTAAGGTTTGGATTGAATATGGGTTTCTATGAAATAAATCCAGGGAATTTCACTTTCGGTGATATTTCAAAAAATGAAGATGTTCCATGGGTTCCTGTTAAGAACTCACTGGAATGGAATATTTACTTCAATTATGAAAGAAAATTCGGGGAAAAGTTTAATCTGTATTTAGGTTTGCGGGGAACTCTATGGCAGAGTATCGGACCCACCACTGAATATGTATTTGATGATTCACACAAACCGGTGGCTTCAATTGGTTTTGACAAGAATAAAATTTACAACTATTACTTTAGCCCTGAGCCCAGACTTGGAATTTCTTATCTCCTTTCTGAAACCAGCTCCCTTACAGCTGCTTATGCAAGGAACATTCAAAATATTCACCAGATCAACAACTCAGTAAGTCCATTCACATCTCTCGATGTCTGGCTGCCTTCCGGGCCCAACATCCAACCACAAATTTCGAACCAGCTAAGTCTGGGATACAACAGGAATATTTTTGTTAAGCCCCTGAAACTGAAAATAGAAACCTACTATAAAAAGATGGAAAACCAGATTGATTATGAATACCATGCTCAAATGCTTTTAAATCCACTTGTTGAAGGAGAACTCAGATTTGGTGAAGCCTGGTCTTATGGTATTGAATTTCTTATTGAAAAAGAAACAGGTAAACTTACAGGAAGCTTATGCTACTCTTTTTCAAAAACCACAAAACAATTTCCTGAAATTTATCAGAATGAACCCTTCCCTGCATTTTATGACCGGCCTCATGAACTTAGCTCATTTCTTTCTTACCTGGCAGGTAAAAGATGGACCCTGGCAGCCATGTGGACCTTAACTTCAGGGGCTGCCTATACAACTCCAAGTT
>JAYEGO010000444.1:0-2371 GCA_034659155.1 Bacteroidota bacterium
AAATGAAATTGACCCGGAAGATGAAGATCTGAAAGTACTTGCAAAGATTGAATCTGTGAAGGTTCTTGCAGTTGAGGATGAGGAGCTGATCAAGGGATTGAACTTCTATGATGAGATAATGAAGTCTCTGAATATTGAAGATTATGAAGAATTGATGACTGTAAAGCAAAGTGACCAGGATGTGAAGATACTGGTAAAACAAACTGGCAACATAATACAGGAATTATTGATTGTTGTGGGAGGAGAGGATAATGCCATGGTTTGCATTAAGGGGAATATACAGCTTAAGGATCTTTCAGGCTTGTCGGATGGTTTTTCAATGGACGGGCTGGAAGCACTTGAGTGACTGGATGGAATAGAAAAATAAATGCAATGATGGATTATCCGGACTGTAAATAGCAGTCCGGTATCTTTCATTTCTCATTTGAAGCTGAAGTGCATTTTGAAGGTTTTTGAAATTGTTTTGTATTTCTTTAGCTTTATCGGTAGAGATTTGAGATGATTGGTTCCCTGTCACAAATGGATTTAAAAGAGTATAAAATAAAGGTTCTTCCTATGCAGGACAAGCTTCTGGGGTTTTCTAAAAGGCTCCTGGGTGAGCCTGAAGAAGCCAGGGATACTGTGCAGGAAGTATTTTTGAAACTCTGGAACCTGAGGGGAAAGCTGGGTGAGTATAGAAATCTTGAGGCTTTTGCAATGACTGTGACAAGGAATCATTGCCTTGATAAAATTAAAGCCAGAAGAACTGTTCGCCTGGAAGAAAAGCATTATAACAATAATGATTTCTATTCCGATCCATCTCCCGGAGAAATACTGGAAAGGAAAGATGCAGCCGGCTGTGTGAAAGAAATTATTCAGAGTTTGCCTGAAAATCAAAGATCTGTAATACATCTTCGGGATATAGAAGGATATGAAAATGAGGAAATTGCTAAAATTATGGACATGGATGTAAACAACATTCGTGTGATTCTTTCACGGACAAGGAAAAAAGTAAGAGATGAATTATTGAAAAAATATTATTCCAATGAAAATTCAGGACATAAAGAATCTATTAGAAAAGTACTATGAGGGAGATTCCTCTCTTTCGGAGGAGGAAAGCCTGAAAACTTTTTTTTCGAAGGAAGATATTCCTTTGGAACTAAAACCTGACCAGGATTTGTTCTTGTATTATTCTGTCGAAAGAACTGCCGAAAATGCTGGTTCCAGTCATGATACAAAACTCCGGGAGAACATACTCAATGCTATTAGTTCCCCCGGCAGAAAACTTACATTCAGTACCGGATATAAAGGGCAATTATACTGGTTGTCGGGAATTGCAGCCAGCCTGATCCTGATTCTTGCATCTTACTTCCTTTTAATCAATCATGGGCCTAAAGATAGCTTTGAGGATCCTCAACTGGCATACCTGGAAGCTAAAAAAGTGCTGGAATATGTTTCTGTAAAATTTAATGAAGGAACACAGCCTGTTAAGGAAGGTATTTCAAAAATGGACCGAAGTATGGAACACCTGAATAAAATATCTGGAATTAACAGGGGGCTTAATGAGCTTAGTAAGGCCAGCACTTTTCCGAGTGGAATGAATGCCCTTGGATATTTCGATATGCTGCAAAATCCGGGTGCAATAATTTCAAACTATACGAAGAAATAAATTTTAACCATTAATATAAAATTAAGATGAAAACAAAAGCTCTAATTGTAATGCTGCTCACATTTATAATTTCTGTGAGTGCAATGTCTCAAAAAGATCCTGTAGACAGGATATTTGATAAGTATTCCGGACAGGAAGGTTATACTACTGTTTACATCTCCAGTAAGATGTTCAGTTTGTTTGCTGAAATAGATCCTGATGACCAGGAATTACAGGATATGATGAATGGTCTGAAAAGTATCAGGATACTGGCTTCGGATGATAGTGATGAATCAGCAGGGGATGGGATCAACTTCTATAAAGAGGTAATGAAGGATCTGGCTGTTGAGAAGTATGAAGAACTGATGGTGGTTAAAGATGGCAACCAGGATTTAAAATTTCTTATCCGTGAGGAAAATGGTAAAATTGTTGAACTACTTCTTGTTGGTGGTGGTGACGGGGATAATGTTCTGATCAGCATTCGTGGTAACATTGATATGAAAAATATTGGAAAGATTGGAAAAGCCCTGGATGTGGAGGGACTTGAAAATATTGAGAAAATTGATGAAAAATAAATGTTTTGAGAATGAAAAGAAGATTTGTTTTTAATCAATTATACATATTCAGCTTAACAGGGATTCTGATTGTATTGTTTATCTTTTTGGCTTCCTGTACAGGTCGCAAGCATCATGGGGAAGAAGTGATCAGAGGCTATGAAAGCCAGGCAGGTGTGATTACTTTTAA
>JAYEGO010000445.1:0-2365 GCA_034659155.1 Bacteroidota bacterium
AAAAAATACTACTAATTCTATGCCTTGTTTTTGTTGGCAGTAACAGTTTTGCTTCCTTACGTCCTTTATCAAAACGAAACCATAAGGTAAATAAACTATTAAAACAAATTGTTGCCTTCCCTGATTTCAAGACAGCTGGTTTTGCATTTTATGCTGTAGATATTAATTCAGGCGAAGCAATTGCTGCAGTTAATAAGGACATGGCCCTCAAGCCTGCATCAACACAAAAACTATTAAGCACTGCAACAATTCTGGAACTACTGGGACCCGGCTTTCAATTTGAGACTATGCTTGAGTATACTGGGGAAATTGATACAGTTAATAATTATTTAGATGGAGATATCATCATTAAAGGAGGAGGCGACCCAAGCCTGGGATCAAAATATTTTGACTCTACCTATAAAAGGCAATTTTTAGTTGACTGGACCTATGCTGTCAAAGCCCTTGGAATAGATTCTATAAGCGGTAGAATAATCTCTGATGCCCGTATATTCAGTTGGGATAATGTACCACCAAGCTGGTCGTGGCAGAATATGGGGAATTATTTCGGAGCAGGAGCTTGTGGTTTAAGTATTTACGACAATTATTATTCTATCTGCTTTAGTTCGGGCAGCCAGGTTAATGATAAAGTTAATATAGTAAGCTCTTTGCCTCAAATTCCCGGTCTGATCTTTGATAATGCAGTAACATCTGATTCAATTTCGTATGACAATACAAATATTTTTGGTGCCCCCTATTCGTATTTTCGGGATATTCGGGGTCAGATACCACTTAACAAAAATGACTTTGAAGTTAAGGGATCTATGCCTGATCCTGCACTTATTGCTGCCCAACATCTTGATTCAATGTTAACTGAAATTAATATTGGTATACAAATGCCTGCCACTACAATGCGTCTTCTTCAAAAAGAAGGATTATCAGGGGAAATAAACGGAAAAACTATTTATGTTACACAATCACCAATGCTTAGCGATATTATTGCACAAACAAATACACATAGTATTAATCTGTTTGCTGAACATTTTTTGATCCAATCGGGAATTATACTTGGTGCTGCACCCGAACCAGTAAGTTCGGCTGATTCTGTTTTGAGTTTCTGGACAAGAAATGGAATGGATACCCAGGGCCTTAGCTTGCATGATGGCAGCGGTCTATCTCATTATAATGCTATTACACCGGATCAAATGGTGTATTTACTCAAATATATGAAGCTTAACAGCAAATATTTTGATGAATTCTATAACTCAATGTCAATTGCAGGAAAAACCGGTACTCTGGAGAATATGTTTAAAGGCAGTATTGCCGAAGGAAAACTGCGTGCAAAGAGCGGAACTATTAGTCGTGCTAAAGCTTATACCGGATATGTAACCTCGGTATCGGGACGGGAAATAGCCTTTTCAATGGTGGTTAATAACTTTAGCTGCAAATCCAGCGAAGCAAGGGAAAAACTTGAACAACTAATGATTGCCCTGGCTGAATTTAATAAATAGAAAATGTATGCATTTTCCGGGTTAACCTGAATTAGAAATAAGAAACTTATTGATATAATGACAATTGTCCAAGCTTGTCTCTTTTACTCGTCTGACCACTCCTGGTTAAGGCCAGTAGATAGACATATCATTTTCTTGATGAACATAACTAATAGTGGTCTGACGAGTATCTTTCTCTAAATTACCGCTTTCTCAAGTAATTTGAGTGTGTTTTTATCTGCATTCATCCTGGCCAAAATTCCATTTGGAATTGTAATCATTGTATCAATATGACCAAATGATAAACCATACGAAACGGGAATACCTAATGGTTTAAGCAGATCGCCTATAGCCTCCTTCAGGCTTAGCCTGGGCTCATCATTAATGTTACATTTATAAAAGACACCCATTACTATTCCTGCAGCCTTCTTCAGGTTTGTAGCCTGCAGCAGATGTACAAGCATTTTATCAACTCTGTATGTTTTTTCTTCAGTATCTTCCAGATAAACAATTTTGTTTTCAAAATCAGTCTCAAATTTGCTGCCAATCATAGAATCCAGCACACTGATATTTCCCCCTATCAACTTACCTTCAGCTTTACCTCCATTAATTGTATAAAGGTCGTATTCCGGCTTGTCTTCGGTATCATCTTCTCTCTTGTAAGGGTATTTATAACTATTTACCGGGTTCATTATAATCTTTTTCAGGGTCTTAAGATTAAAATCGTTAAACTCTGAAACACCAAATGGTCCGTGAAAAGTAATCAATCCGGTTTGTTCATAAATTGAGCTTAAAAGAGCCGTTATATCACTATATCCAATAAGGACTTTAGGATTATGCTTAATTTGTTCAAAATCGAGCAGGTCGAGTATCCTGATTGAACCATAACCGCCCCT
>JAYEGO010000446.1:0-2355 GCA_034659155.1 Bacteroidota bacterium
AATTGAGCCTTCTGATTTCCAGCCATACAACCGTCAATAATCTCCTGGTTCAGATTAATAAATCCCTGTTCTTTATTGTTCATTGTTCTACTAAATGACGCATTGATTTCATAATCGCTGCATTTGGAATATAAAAATATCAAAAAGTAGGAGGAAAATTACTCAATAATCACTTTTTGAATACTGGTAAGGCTTGGAGTGGTAATTTTCACAAGGTAAATTCCAGATGATATTTTACCCAAATACATTGGAATATTTTGCTTACCTCTATGAAGGGTGGAAGCTCTGGAATACAATAATTGTCCATGGAGGCCAATTACTTCAAGACTTATGGCCTCTTCTATTTCAGATTCAATTTGTATTGTAAAACTCCCGGGATTCGGGTTTGGAAATATTTTAAATCCAAAAGTCTTCTTTGCGTCATACAGGCTGGGTTTAGCCAATGGAAAGTCATTCAGAGTGAGATAAAAAGTTCCTTCTGTATTTCCGCCACTTCCATCTACCTGAACCCAATATGTTTTTCCTTCCACAAGATTCCCTACATTTCTGATTGAAGCTGCAAAATTCTCTTCGGCACCATAATAGTCATCATTTGCTGCAAGTAAGGAGTAATTTCCTGAAAGAATATTTTCGGGACTCAATGCATCGTAAAGCGCAATTTGGTTGTCAAACCCACGGGAGTCAATGGACACTGTTCCAGAGGCAGGTGCCTGGAAAGTAAACCAGACTGAATTTCCAAGGACATTCTCTCCGGTTCCGAATTCATCGCACCAGTCTGTTTGAGTGTTGCAATCCTCCAGGGGAGGATGCGGTTCGTTTTCCTCTATTGAAGCACTAAAATTAATAAATGGTCCATTTTCTTCATAACTCAAAGGAATAGCATTTTTAATTGAATCGTATAGGTGCACTACTAGCTGAACTGAATCAACATCGAGGCATAAACCATCTTGTGCTGTAACATTATATGTAATGTTAGAATCTACTCTGGCCTTTACTATTCCTCCATTAAATTGGTTCAATCCAATTGTAGGTGTCCAAACATAATTATCACCACCCATTGCTTCCAGCTGAATGCTGTCGCCCTTCCAGATATATCCTCCAAGTTCCTCAAGACCGGGAAGGACTGAAATGTCCATGGAGGCTTTAACCTCAATGAAACCTGGACGAACTAAAGTGTCGGAAATACCATCTTTAAATATAATCAGACCAATATTTTTATGTCCTGCTGATTGGAAATGCAGTTGAACAGTATCCTTATTGGGTGATAAAATAGTATTTATTGTATCCTGAAGTATCCATTGGAGGCTATCAGAATTAATTGTTGAATGACTTATAAGCTGAATTTTGCCCTCAACGCAAGCTAGCTGTCTGTTTGCTGCAAAATCGGCAAACAGATCGGGTAGGGCAGAAGAGTAAAGTTCACTTTCCCAGAGACCCCTGCCATAAGTTCCAGCCCTGATCTTCGCATCAGGATAGAAGATCTCAAGCTCATTTACAATTACTATAGGCAGATCATTACTGAAGCTTATCCATTCATCCATATCCCTGTTACGGTAATAAACGCCCATATCAGTACCCAGGTATAATCCTGATTTGCTTCCTTTTTCAATGATGATACAGTTTGCAGGAACATTTGGGAGACCTGAAGAATAATTAGTCCAGGTGTTTCCACCATCTTCAGATGTATATACCTTTTCATCTTTAGTATAGTTTGATATAGTTATCCAGATTCTATTTGGATTGTATTCAGCTATAGCTATATATGTGATTACTCCAGGGGGTAGGGGTGGTAATCCATTTGTTATCTCTGTCCACGAAATTCCACGATCAATAGTCTTCCAGATTTTATATCTGTTTGCAACCAGTATTATATTGGGATTAGAGGGTGCAATTGCCAGGGATCTGTATTTGTCATTGCTTGCCAGATTGGTGCCAAGATTCGTCCAGTGTTCTCCCATGTCTCCTGTTCTATACAGATTAGTATACCCTGCATAAAGTATATTGCTTTCTTCAGGGTGCATAATATAAGGAGTTACCCATGCTCCCTTTTCATCCTTGTCAGGCCTGATAGATACAAAACTGTTTCCACCATCATTTGAGATTCCAATATTTCCGTATTGTGAAGATGCATAAAGAATATTTGGATCCTCCGGATCAATAATACATTCCATTCCATCCCCTCCTTTTACCACCTGGTAGTTCGAATTGTCAGCAAGAATTGAAGAGTTGTCCTGGCTCCCCATAAGCATTAAATTTGAGTATTGTTCAGAAATACCTATTCTATAGATTTGCAGAATTTCCAGGTCTGAGCTAAGATCTGTCCAGGAGATACCCTGGTTTGAGCTTTTGTAAATA
>JAYEGO010000447.1:0-2352 GCA_034659155.1 Bacteroidota bacterium
ATACGGAATTGTAATCGTTGGTGTTGGCTTATGGGTGTCACGCGATAAAAAAGGACATCAGAAAAATGCTGAAGATTATTTCCTTGCCAGTAAATCATTACCATGGTGGGCCGTAGGAGCTTCACTTATTGCAGCAAATATTTCAGCTGAACAATTTATTGGAATGTCGGGTTCCGGATTTGCCATTGGACTGGCAATTGCTTCATATGAATGGATGGCTGCAATAACACTGATCATTGTTGGAAAATTCTTTCTTCCCATTTTCATAGAAAAACAAATTTACACCATTCCGGAATTTGTTGAAAAAAGGTTCAGTACTAACTTAAAAACCATCCTTGCAGTTTTTTGGATTGCCTTATTTGTGTTTGTGAACCTAACAACCGTTTTATTTCTTGGAGCAAAAGCAGTGGATACAGTTTTTGGATCAGGTGATGGAAGCCTGATGATAAGAGCTATTCTTATTCTGGCATTAATTGCCGCGGCTTATTCTATTTACGGCGGATTGG
The DNA here is from genome assembly GCA_034659155.1 of Bacteroidota bacterium. Classification (GTDB taxonomy): domain Bacteria; phylum Bacteroidota; class Bacteroidia; order Bacteroidales; family VadinHA17; genus JAYEGO01. The sequence goes on from JAYEGO010000447.1 coordinate 507, forward strand.
CTGCTGTGGCCTGGACAGATGTTATCCAGGTTGTGCTGCTGGTCATTGGCGGAATGATAACCACAGTCATTGCATTACAACATGTAACACCTGAAGGAGGAGTATTGAATGGCTTAAATCATATTTATGCCACAGCAGGAGATAAATTCCACATGATTCTTAAAAAGGGTAATCCTGAATTCATGAATTTGCCCGGAGTAGCTGTACTGATTGGTGGAATGTGGGTGGCAAATCTTTATTACTGGGGATTTAACCAGTACATTATCCAGCGAACTCTTGCAGCAAAATCACTCAGAGAAGCCCAACGTGGTATTGCATTCGCAGGATTCCTGAAGCTGCTTATTCCTTTGTTTGTGGTTATTCCCGGAATCATTGCCTATGTTATGTTTATGCAGGGTGAAGGAACCGCTGTCATAGATGGTGTTTCTGATGCTTTTTTAAAAAGTGACGGGAGTTTAAATGTTGATAAAGCTTATCCCTGGCTGATCAGTGTCTTTGTGCCAAATGGTCTCAAAGGATTGGTAATTGCAGCCTTAATTGCTGCCATTGTTTCATCACTGGCCTCCATGCTTAACTCCACAGCAACAATTTTCACAATGGACATTTACAGACCGTACATTAATAAAAATGCATCAGACAAGCAGATTGTTACGGTAGGAAGGCTTACTGCTGTTTTTGCCCTGGTAATAGCTGGATTTATGGCCAAGCCACTGGGAAGCATTCCTCAAATGTTCCAATATATTCAAGAATATACAGGGATGGTTAGCCCGGGTATCCTTGCTGTTTTCCTGCTGGGACTTTTCTGGAAAAAAGCAACAAATAAAGGAGCAATTGTAGGGATTCTGGCCTCAATAGTTGTCGCACTTCTTCTGAAAATTCCTGGAATAGGTCTTCCCTGGATGGACCAGATGCTTTATACATTGTTGATCACCATGGTAGTGATTGTTGGCGTTAGCCTCACATACTCAAAGGATGTAGATGATCTGAAAGGTATAAAGTTGACTTCTGAAACTTTTATTACCGGAAAAGTATTTAATATAAGTGCCTATGTAATTCTTATAATTCTTGTTGTACTTTATACTGTTTTTTGGTAACAAAAGTCTTCCGGGCCACAATGATTATTTTAGGAAAATGAGAGATAATTATTAACTTAACAGTCTAAATCTATTTTTTAGAAATTGGTTAAGAGTCATTCCTCTATTGTAAATTATTAATTCATAAATATTTAAGACTTAACTAATTCTATTTAACCTTAACCTTAAAATCAAAAAATTATGAGTAACGAAGGTTTTAATTTTTCAAAGTTCATTGCTGATTCGAAGAATTCACTAATGAACCCAAAAGACTATTTTGCTTCCATGCCCATCACAGGAGGTTTTGTCGAGCCTATTATCAAAGCAGTTTTGTATGGATTGGTTGCCGGGATCTTTACTTTAGTTTGGGGCCTGCTTAATATTGGAACTATTGATGCAGGCATGTTAGGTGGAATGCTAGGCACCTCAGTTGGCATTATGGGATTTATATGGTCTATTATTGGTGCGCTAATTGGTTTATTTATTGGTGGTGTTATAATGCTCATCATTTCTGCAATATGCGGTGGATCTACCGATTATGAAGCAAATTTAAGGGTTGTAGCTTCCCTGATGGTTATTTCACCAATTAAAGCACTTTTTGGATTCCTTGGCTTTATGTCTTTTATTGGTACAATAGTGGGACTTGTTATTTCACTCTATTCCATCTGGATGCTGTATCACGCTCTCAATGAATCTTTAAAAGCTAAAATAGCTACCTCTAAAGTAATCTCAATTGTACTGGCAGTACTTCTTGCTTTGTTTACCCTGATTGG
>JAYEGO010000448.1:0-2350 GCA_034659155.1 Bacteroidota bacterium
CCTCAAAGATCCCATCACGAAACTGATACTGTTTCATGGCTGAATAGGCCTTTCCTTTATCATCAAAAGCATACCGCTCCTTTTTGGCGATTTGCTTTACCCTCGGATTTTCTGCATAGGGCAGGTTCACATCCGGTTCACTATCCTCCATTCTATCAACCGATTCATTTGAAAACATCATCTCACCTATCAGTTCCGGATGTGTCACCAGGTTCATCCTGGGAGATACCTGGTCGTCGATAGAAAGTGTAAACGATTGTTTGATCATCTCCCTTGTTTCAGCCTGGATCTTCTCCAGGGTTGATTGTTCGGCTACACCTGAATTAATAAGTTCTTTGCTATATGATTCGATGGAATCCACTGATTCCCATGCTTCGACCTCCTCTTTTGAGCGATATGAGGAAGAGTCTGATGGTGAGTGACCACTAAAACGGTATGTGAGTACATCCAGTAAAACCGGGCCCTTCTTCTCTTTTAGTAATTGTATCTTTCGCTCATAGGCGTCGATTACCGCCAACGGATTGTAGCCATCAACACGTTCGGCATGCATATTTTCACGGTTAATAGCAGCTCCTACCCTGGCGGCCACAGTATATCCCATGGTTTCACCGCAGGTCTGGCCGCCCATCCCGTACTGGTTGTTCATGATATTGAAAATGACAGGCAGGCCTCCTTTCATATCTCCCTCCCATAATTCATGGTATTGATCCATTGCTGCAAAAGTCATCCCCTCCCAAACCGGTCCGCATCCAAGGGAAGCATCCCCAATATTTGCCACCACTATACCCGATTTCCTGTTCACCTTCTTGAAGAGTGCTGCCCCTACAGCAATATCTCCCGAACCACCCACAATGGCATTATTTGGATAAATGCCAAAAGGAGTAAAAAAGGCATGCATGGATCCTCCCAGGCCTTTGTTAAAACCTGTTTCCCGGGCAAAGATCTCAGCCAGTGTGCCATAAGTAAGAAACTTAATGGCTAATGATTTTATATCACCTTTATGCCCTTTTTCTACAATTGACAGGATACGGCCATCAAAAAAGGTCTTCATGATCTCATAGAGCCCGTTTTCATCCAGTTTCTGAATGGCAGAAAGTCCTTTGGCCAGTATTTCTCCGTGCGACCGGTGTGATCCAAAAATATAATCATCCATATCCAGGTAATAAGCCATTCCCACTGCGGCAGCCTCTTGTCCGATGGAGAGGTGTGCAGGACCCGGATGTGAATAGGGAATACCATTGTACTCTTCGGTTGTTTTAATCAGGTTCAGCATGGTTTCGAACTCACGGATGATAAACATATCCCTGTAGATCCGCAGCATGTCATCCTTCGAATATCGTAACAATTCCTCTTTCATGGTTTTTTCGTAGGCATTAACAGGAATTGATCCCAGCTTCAATATAGTTGGTTTCCTAAGCTCCAGCGGATTAATGAATTGTGTTTTCGGCATCTTCTTATGGATTTAATGTCTTGTATTTCGTGTTATAACTCTATTATCAGTAGTTTCAAAGCAAATCAGGTGACAGCTTTTCTATTTGGTTCTTAATTTCAGCCAGGAATAATGTGGCCGGACCTCCATCCAGCGCTCTGTGGTCATATGTAAGTGACAGACCTATAAAAGACTGAAATCCAAAGGATCCGTCTTCCATGATAGCAGGTCGCTGAATGATGGTATTTACACCAAGTATAGCCACCTGTGGCAGGTTAATTACCGGAGTGAACATCTCCACGCCATAGTTACCAAGGTTTGAAACAGTAAAAGATGCAGCCTGTGGCACCAGCAGATCCGGGGAGATATTCCCCATTTTTGAGGCTTCAGCTATATCTTTCAACTGTGATGAAAGGCCAGGAAGTGAAAGCATATCCGCATTAAGCAGTGCAGGCACCATCAATCCCCTGTCGGTATCCACAGCCAGGCCAAGGTTCACATTATTAAATTTTCGCACTTTATCTTCCATAAAATGGGCATTGGCACCGGGAAACTGCTTCAGTGCACGAATCAAAGCATAGCATACCATGTCGTTCAGGGTAATATTGTATGGGTATCCTTCCTGCACCCTGCTCTTTACCTGCTTCCTGAGCTGAAGCATTTTCGAAGCATTGGCACTGAGGTGGTGGGTCAACTGTGCTGAATTCTGAAGCGACTGATGCATTGCGTTTGCAATGATCTTACGCATATTACTCAAGGGAACATCTGTGTATTTTCCCTTCGGTATTCCTTCAGATGACCTGTTGCCTTCCACGAGATCTTTAGAACTAATCTTTCCGTATGGAGTCTTACCTTCACCCGGAACTGCCAGTCCCTCATCTTCCAGCTTCTTTTTTGCCAGTGGTGTTAATCGCTTACCCT
>JAYEGO010000449.1:0-9648 GCA_034659155.1 Bacteroidota bacterium
GAATTAATTTATTTTTCTTTTTTATTCTGGTCCTCAACAAAACATTCCCTGCAAAGAGGTTCATAAGCATCTTTTTCTCCCAGAAGAACACGTTTGTCATTGTTACTCAGGCGATGTGAGTAAGAGGCAAGATTACCGCAACGCATGCAAATTGCGTGGACTTTTGTAACATATTCTGCAATTGACATAAGTTTTGGCACTGGTCCAAATGGAACTCCAAGATAATCCATATCCAGTCCTGCAACAATAACCCGTATTCCATCATTGGCAAGTTTATTACAAACCTCCACCAGGCCTTTATCAAAAAATTGAGCCTCATCTATTCCAACTACTTCCACATCAGATACCAATAATAGAATATTAGCTGAAGATTCAACAGGTGTAGACATGATAGCCCTGGAATCGTGAGAGATTACTTCCTTTTCAGAATAGCGTGTCTCAATTTGCGGCTTAAAGATTTCCACCTTCTGATTTGCATATTTTGCACGCCTTAGCCTTCTTATCAATTCTTCAGTTTTGCCACTAAACATAGATCCGGCGATTACCTCAATCCATCCATGTTTTCTGCCTCTAACCAGTGACTTTTCCAGAAACATCAGATACGAAATTCTAATTATAAATACTTAACTTTGCAAAATATTGCAAATAATAAAGTTAGTGTGAAATATGGATCTCAAAGAAAATTTTGAAAACCTTTCTAAAGATATACAAGATATCGGGAAATTGGTTGAGAACCTGAAAAATAATTCTGATATTTCAGCTGTTGAACTGGATTTTTTAAAGCTCAGAATACATGACCTGTATGATTCAGTGGTAGGAGTTTCATGGCGAATGAAACTGGATAAATCAGAAGATCTTGCCGGAGATGATCAACCTGCTGATAAGCAAAGTGTGATTGTCGAAGAGCCTGAAAAACGGACAGAAAAAACGGAAGAGAGAATAGTAGAAGACGAAGAGGAAATTATTGTTCCCGGAGATGAGGAAGAGAAGGTGGAATTTAAGATGGAGGAGCAGGAGGATATGCTTCCCCAACCATCTTCTGAAGTAAAAGAGAAGGCAAGTGTTTTATCGGATAAGTTTCAGAATAAGCAGAATTACCGGAATGAAGCACTTAAGAAAGAAAAACCGGTACAGGATATTGCTTCCAAATACCATGATCAGCCAATTCAGGATATTGGTGCTAGCATTGGCATAAATGAGAAGTTCAGATATATACGAGAACTCTTTGACGGGAATTCCACCCTCTATAACAAAACTATAAACAGATTGAACACAGTGGAATCTGAAGCAGATGCAACAAGATATCTTCAGGATAATTTTTCCTGGGATTTGGAGGAGAAATTAGCAAAAAGACTTTTGGAGCTTACCAGGAGAAAATTGAAAAACCGGGAGAATGACTAAGCTTTTTCTTGTGCCGACTCCAATTGGAAACCTTGAAGATATTACACTGAGAGCAATTTCAGTTTTGTCTGAGGTTGATCTTGTTCTGGCTGAGGACACCCGCAAAACAAGTTTTTTGCTTAAGCACCTTGCAATTGAGAAGAAAATTATTTCGCATCATAAGTTTAACGAGCACAAAACCGTGGACCATATACTTGCCAGGATGAAAGCAGGTGAAACTATGGCACTGGTTTCGGATGCCGGAACGCCTTCAATTTCTGATCCGGGTTTTCTATTGGTAAGGGCCTGCATTGAAAATGACATCCAGATAGAATGCCTCCCTGGTCCCACTGCTTTTGTGCCTGCTATCGCTGCTTCAGGTCTCGCATCAGAACGATTTTGTTTTGAAGGCTTCCTGCCTGTAAAAAAGGGAAGGCAAAAGATGCTACAAAAATTGAAGGATGAAGAACGTACAATGGTATTTTATGAGTCTCCACACAGGATATTGAAGTTGCTTAGCCAGCTGGAAGAAGTTCTGGGAGCAGGCAGGAATGCTTCTATTTCCAGGGAGCTGACAAAGATACACGAGGAAACGGTTCGCGGAAGTTTGAGTCAGTTGACAGAATACTTCTCAAAAAAGACACCCCGGGGAGAATTCGTTCTGGTTGTTGCAGGTAAAAAATAGGGACAGCTTCCGACTTTTTCGGATAAGATTTAAACAGATTGTTCCACCGCTTATTGGCGATTCGCAACTAAACCTGGTTTTCAATCATCCAATTCTCCAGACTTCTTCAGGTCTTCCTCAGGCAATGATTTTTTTGTTTTTACCCCGAGTTTCTTAATATTTTCAACCTTGCTTACAAGGCTTCCTTTTCCTTCCGACAGTTTATTCATGGCACTTGTATAAAAGTCTGTTGTAGATGCCAGGCGTTTCCCCAGGTCCTTCAGATCATTGTATAAGCCTACAAATTTATCGTAAAGCGAAGCACTTTGCCTTGCAATTTCAATAACATTTTTATTTTGATTTTCCTGTCTCCACATGCTTTCAACCATTTTCAAAGCAGCAATAAGGTTGGTAGGACTGATTATCAGTATCCGTTTATCATAGGCAAAATTCCAAAGCCCGGGATCTTCCTGCATGGCCAAATAATAAGCAGGTTCCACCGGGAGAAACATCATTACAAAGTCCATTGCCTTAAGCTCGTAAATATCAGGATAGTTTTTTTCGCTTAGTTCTTTTATGTGGTTCTTTATGGAGATAAGATGCTCCTTAGAAGCATTTTTTCTGTCTTTCTCATCATTAGCAGAGGAGAAACGTTCATAGGCCACAAGAGAAACTTTAGAATCAATAACCACACTTCTTTCTCCCGGGTAAGTAACAACAACATCCGGTTGAAGTCTCTTTCCTGATTCAGCAGTGTAGGATGGTTGTATAAAATATTGGCTATTTTTTGCAAGGCCCGACCGTTCAAGTATACTTTCAAGTATAACTTCTCCCCAGTCTCCCTGTGTTTTGCTGTCTCCTTTTAGTGCTTTTGCAAGGTTATTTGCTTCTTTACTTACTTTCTGGTTAAGCTCTGCAAGTCTTTTTACCTCTTCTTTCAATGAGAGTCTTTGTTGCATTTCCTTCTCGTAGGTGTTTTCCACTTTTTTTTCAAATTCTTTTATCTTCTGGTTTAAAGGATTTAATATCTCGCCCAGGCGGATGGAATTTTGTTCTGTAAATTTTTTCGTTTTTTCTTCCAGGATCTCATTAGCAAGGTTCTTGAATTCATTTCTGAATTTTTCCTGGATCTTTTCCAGGTCAGATTTTTGTTCAAGTAATTTTTCAGATAGATGGCGAAGATCAGATTCTTTCCCTGATAAACTACGATTTAATTCTAGAATTTCACTTTCCTTTTCCCTGAGTATTTGTTCTTTTTTCTCAAGAACTTCATTGAGACCCTGTATCTTTTCCTCAAAAGCCTTATAACCAAAATGTTTCTGGTACCTTAGGATAAAAAATATTGCTGATCCACCTATTATGAGACCAAGGAGTAAATACAGAAGCTCATTTTGTATCATGGCAATTTTATTTAATGTTAACCCGAAAAGTTATTCTTGTTGAGCTCAGCAAAGTTAAAAATTTCGTTATTTATGGCTGATAAAAGCCAAATTTAGGTATATCAATCTTTTAATTCAACATTTTTTCCCAGGCCCATGAAATCTTCAATCAAATCATTTGCTATTGTAACAGATAAATGATAATGGCTAAACTTCCATTCTTCATTCAGGTAAATCATTACACCAGATCCCCTGCAGGTTCCCATCCAGGTATCCAGAAGTTCATCAAACCATGCAGTTTTCCGGTCTGAAGAAAAAATTATACTTCTTTGCCAGGGTTTAAAATCCCATGCTTCGCCACGATCAAAGTAAGGTTTTGCAAATTTGTAAAATTCAGTTTTGTTCCATCTTTCAGTGGCATCGGTACCCAAATAAATAAAATTTGTATCCATTAGGCCAAAAAACACTTCCGCGTTGGCATCAGATGCCGCCTGATGCCATGAATCTATTATCTTGTTCAAGTCTTCTTCTGTTTTATTGGTTCCCCGATCACAGGAAGCAAAAAGTACAATAAACAGGGTGATAAAAAGTTTATCAGTTTGTTTTTTGATGAATTTTCCAGGCATATGCTTCATGATTATATGTGTTTGGGTACCTGAATTTCAAATATTTTTTCTTTTATCAAATTTTCAATCTTTTGCAGACGATAAGATTCTTTCTTATTAACAAAGGTAAGAGCTACTCCTGTGGCTTTGGCACGGGCAGTACGGCCAACCCTGTGAACGTAATCTTCGGCATCCTGTGGGACATGATAATTGATTACCAGGTCAATGTTATCAATATCAATTCCTCTTGATACGATGTCTGTGGCCACAAGAATATTGATTTTCCCACTTTTGAAATCTAACAATGCCTTTTCTCTTTCATTTTGAGTAAGGTCGGAATGAATTGCTGCTACCGAAAGTTTTTTATTTCCTAATGTTCTGGCCAGTCTTTTCACATCACTCTTTGTTGATGAAAACAAAAGTACCTTATTGAGCTCCTTTCCAACAAGAAGGTCGAGTATGAGTTCGACTTTTTTAGAATCTTCAACTTTGTAAATTGCCTGGAGCACTCCCTTTGGGGGTTTTGAAACTGCCAGGTCAATCTGTTGGGGATTGGTTAGCAGTTCATTTGCCAGATTCCTGATTTCTCCAGGCATGGTTGCTGAAAACATTAGAGTTTGCCTCTTTGAAGGAAGTGATTTGACTATTTGAATTATATCTGCGTGAAAACCCATATCAAGCATTCTGTCGGCCTCATCCAGTACCAGGAATTTAAGGCTTTGAAAATTAAGATAGCCCATTTGTAAATGGGCTATCAGGCGCCCCGGAGTGGCAATGATGATATCAGCTCCCTTTTCAAGGGCATTCTTTTGCTGGTCCCACGACATTCCGTCTCCACCCCCGTAAACAGCTATGGAGCTGGTATTGGCAAAATATGATACCCCCACTAATTGTTGGTCAATCTGAATTGCCAGTTCACGGGTTGGGACTATTATCATTGCACTCACTCCCCTGAGTTCCTCCTTGATCTGAATAATTTTCTGAAGCATGGGAAGTAAGAATGCTGCTGTTTTTCCGGTTCCTGTTTGTGCACAGCCAATTAAATCATCTCCTCTGAGAATAATTGGTATCCCCAGTTCCTGAATAGGAGTGGGAGTGGTAAATCCCATTGAATCTATGCCTTCCATAATGGGTGCATCCAACTTAAAGTCTTCGAAGCTGGGATTATTTTTAGAATTCATAATTTGTAAGTCAAAAAAGAAAAGTTAAGTATCTTTAAATTTGGGTAGATTAATATTTCAAAGAATTTCTTATTGGGCAGAGATCCTTAATATTTCGAGAATCATTTTCAGCGCCTTTTCCATATCAGCTATATGAATATGCTCTTCCAGGGAGTGTTCGAGTTGAGCACCAATGCCTACAACTGCCATTTCAATACCCTTGTTATTATAAATAGAGGCATCGGTAAAACCAGTTATGAAACCTGTTTTTGCTTTAACCCCGGCTGCTTTCAAGGCTTGTATTGAGACTTGTATTGTTTCCGAATCCTTTGATATTTGCACTGCCCTGAAGGGATTGTTGACAGTGATTTTAACAATTGCACCTGTAGATTCCACTTTCCCCCTGATGATGGTTTCCATCTTTTTTGCGAGTTCTTCTGCTTTTGTATGATTCAGGCTTCTGCATTCTGCAAGGAAGGAGGTTTCTTCAGGAACTCCATTTCTGATTATTCCTCCCTGGATTACTCCAACATTCGAGGTTGTTTCTTCATCTATTCTTCCCAGGGGAAGGGCAGAAATAGCCCTCGATGCAGCAAGAACAGCACTGATGCCTTTTTCAGGTTCCATGCCTGCATGTGCTGACTTTCCCTTGATTTCAACATCCAGGGTAAAGTATGAAGGCCCACCAATTACAACAGTATCCAATGTGTCATTATCAAGCAGGTATCCTTTTTTAGCACTTAGCCAGTTAAAGTCAAGATTCTGAACACCGATCAAACCAACCTCCTCCTGCCTGGTAATAGCAAATTCTACCAGGGGTCTGGTATCGGCAGTTCTTAATGCTTCAAGCATTTCAGCAATTCCAGCTTTGTCATCAGCTCCCAGGATAGTTTTTCCATCTGAACGAATAACTCCATTTTCAATTACAGGATTAATACCTATGCCGGGTTTTACTGTATCTGCATGACAGGATAAAAGAATTGGGATATCATTTTTTGCATTTAATGCAGAAAAACGACCAAGCAGGTTTCCGTAGGAATCAATATGGGTCTCAGCCCCAATCGATTGGAATTCTTTTTCCAGATAAGTAATAAAATTTTCTTCATTTCCCGATTCACTATCTATTTTAACCATTTCGAGAAACTGGCTTACCATTCTTGATTCCATAATTAACTGCTTTTTTTATTCAACTAATGTTCTTCAAAGTTACAAATAATGCAATAATTTCCGGATGATTTTCTTATTGAGAATTAAATTCGCTTAATTTTGATGACTGAAATATAAATGGGAAAATGAAAAAATACAAACATATTTTTTTTGATCTGGATGGAACATTGTGGGATTTTGCAGGGAACTCGAAAGACACACAATTTGAAATGTTTGATAGGTTTTCTCTTTATTCCATTTTCAATACATATGATGATTTTTTTGAGATTTTTAATAAGAACAATGATCAGCTCTGGGAAGAATACCGGCATGGAAAAATAAAAAAGAGTAAACTCAAGTGGTATAGGTTCTATTTGAGTTTAAAAGAAAAGAATGTAGAAGACGAGTCTCTGGCCAGGAGCCTTGATGAGTTTTATCTTTCAGAAAGTCCAAAAAAAACAAAGCTTATTCCTCATACCATAGAAATGCTGGAGGAATTGAAATCTAAGTATGCACTTCATATTATTACAAACGGTTTTAATGAAGTGCAGTTTACTAAGCTTGAAAACAGTAAGTTAGATACGTACTTTAATGTCATTGTTACCTCAGAAAATGCAGGTGTTCTAAAACCGGATATTCGTATTTTTCAATATGCATTGGAAAAAGCGGGGGCCGGGTATGCTGAAAGCTTAATGATTGGGGATATCCTTGAGGTGGATATTGTAGGGGCCAGGATGGCAGGACTTGATCAGATTTACCTGAACCCCGGGGGAAACTCCCACAATGAAACAATTAGTTATGAGGTTTGCAGCTTAAAAGAGATATTGAAAATTCTCTGATTAACTCTGGCATACATAATTGGTAATCACCAGATTCCAATTATGTTTCGTCATTATTTATGCAGGAAGCATGAATAATTCGGGTTTACCGGGTTAAAAAGGTTCTTCTTCAGAACTACTACCATTTTCCTTAAAACTATTTCCTGCTTTTCCAAAATCATCATTCATTTTTGAACTATAGGAAATAGAGGAGGAAGTGTCTCCTGTAAGTTCTCCAATTTCACTATCATCTGGCTCAACAAATTTTGCCATTTCTTCCCTGAACCTCAGTGTAACATCATCAATTGGTCCATTCCTGTGTTTGGCAACAATGATTTCAGCCAGGCCTTTATTTGAGTTACCCTCTTCATCGGTAAGGATCCCGAATTTTTCCGGTCTGTGTATAAATATTACAAGGTCAGCATCTTGTTCAATAGCCCCTGATTCTCGCAGGTCGGAAAGTTGTGGACGTTTATTACCAGAGCGCATTTCTACAGAACGATTAAGCTGAGACAGGGCAATTATAGGTATCTCCAGTTCCTTGGCTATAGCTTTGAGTGACCTGGAGATAGAGCTTACTTCCTGTTCTCTGCTTCCCCTGGCATCACTGGCACTGGTCATAAGCTGCAGGTAGTCCACTACAATTAGCTCAACATTGTATTGAAGTTTCAGCCTCCTGGCCTTTGCCCGGAATTCAAACAGTGAAATTGCAGGAGTATCATCAATAAAAATGGGAGCTTCCACAAGTGTCTTAATGTTTGATTCCAGTTGTTTCCACTCGTGGTCGTCTAATTTTCCATTCCTGATCCTGTGTGAAGGCAATTCGGTTTCGCTTACTATGAGTCTGGTTACAAGTTGAATCGAAGACATCTCCAGGGAGAAGAAGCCAAGCGGGCGATTATGATCTACAGCAATATTCTTGGCCATGGAAAGTGCAAAAGCAGTTTTTCCCATAGAAGGCCGGGCAGCAATAATTATAAGATCCGATTTTTGCCATCCTGAGGTTATACGATCAAGTTTTGTGTATCCAGAGGGAACACCAATCAGGCTGCCTTCAGTTTTTCCCGCTTCTTCAATTTGCAGAATTGCTTCTTTAATAAGGACATTGATCTTGACAGTTTCCCTCTTGATATTTCCTTCCGCAATTTGAAACAACTCTTGTTCAGAGAAATCAAGAAGGTCATCAACATCAATGCTTTCATCAAAGGCCCTGGTTTGTATTTCCGAAGACACCCTTATCAATTCCCTTTGAATATGTTTCTGCGCTACAATGCGGGCATGAAACTCAATATTCGCTGCCGAAGCAACCCTGTTGGTTAATTTGGAAATATAAATTGGCCCCCCAATTTCATTCAATTGGTTTTTCTTTCGGAGTTCCTCGGTAACAGTTAAAATATCTATAGGCTTTTCATTAGAAGAAAGATCAAGTATGGCCTTGAATATCTTCTGATGGGCTTCGGTATAAAAACTTTCTGTTTTTAATATATCAATGACAGAAATAAATGCATCTTTTTCAAGCATGATTCCACCCAATACCGCTTCTTCCAGGTCAATGGCCTGGGGAGGTAACTTCCCAAGTTCCAGGCTTACAGGACTTACTGTGGATATGGATCTTGCTTTTTCTTTAAGGGCCATGTAGCTGTTTATTATTTGTTTTTCCGGATTCAAAATTAAGAAAATGAAAGGGCTATGTCACAGGAATTCACACTTTCTTATAAACATGAAATGTTTAAAATTTTTAAACAATTGTTAATAAAAAATTAATTTTGTATAGTTGTCAGGTTTCAATGGTCTTCAAAAATTGTTTTATGATTTGCTACCCAAATGCAAAAATAAATCTTGGTTTAAATGTTGTTGAAAAAAGGGCAGATGGATTTCATAATATTGAAAGCCTTTTTTTGCCTATCCGATTGGCAGATATTCTTGAGCTTCTTCCGGCAACGAATTTAAAGTCCGGAAAATTTGAACTGATCGAATCTGGGATTAAGATTGAATCAGAGGCTACAGAGAATTTGGTGGTAAAAGCTTACTCTTTGCTTGCAGAGGATTATAATCTCCCGGCTGTCAGGATTGCTCTTCATAAACAAATTCCATGGGGTGCTGGCCTGGGAGGTGGTTCTTCAGATGCTGCTTCTATGGTGATGGCACTGAACCGGCTTTTTGATTTGAATCTATCTGATGATAAATTTTCCACATATCTTGAACAACTTGGTAGTGACTGTTCATTCTTCAAAAAAAACCAGGTTTCGTTTGTGACCGGCAGGGGAGAAATTCTGAATCCTGTGGATATTAAGCTCAAAAGCTTTTTCCTGGTAGTTGTAGTACATGACGTGAATATCAATACAGCTAAAGCATATTCCCTGATTACACCCAAAAAACCGGAAATACAACTGCTGAAATGTATTTCGGAAGATACCTTAAAATGGAGATCCCATATCAGGAATGATTTTGAGGAGGCTATTTTCCCTGATCAACCGCGACTCAAACAAATAAAAG
>JAYEGO010000450.1:0-2339 GCA_034659155.1 Bacteroidota bacterium
TATGAATTTGTGTGTAAGTCCGGTTCTTGCTGAAATATTTGACATTAGGGTCCAATCCTTTACATCTATTTCAAAGCGTTCAGAAAGGGCAATTACCGCAATCTCTTCAGCCTCCTGTTTTGAAATTTCCATTCCTGGAGCATCAGCTACAAAGGGAGTGAAGAAAAACCATAGTGCAATTCCCACTATCCCTGCCGGTATAAGAATCTTACCAAATGTGGATTTTTCAGCTCCAAGCTTCACTTTCTCAACCTCTTTTTTTATTTCCTCTTCTGGTGCTTCCCATCCAATATTTCTAAATTTATCCGGGATTTCGGTCCATTTCCTGTTTCGTAATCTCCGGTAAAGAACTATCCATAATGGTATAAACAGAAATACCAGGACCAGTATCCTGTCGGTCCAAATGCCAGGTGATTTTGCAACCCATAATGGCAGGGAGAACCAGAAAACATCTATCGCAAAATGAGCAATGATGATCGGGATAAGACCGTAACCCAGGTAGATCAATCCAAAAATGATAAAGGGGATTACCATCTCAAGTACCCGGGCATAACTGGGCTGTTGGGGATAATTGGCATGAGCAGAACCAAAGATAAGAGTCTGAACAATCAGTACCAGTATTATCCAGAAGTTTCTGTATTTTGATTTTCGTGTAAGTAATACTATTCCGGCCAGGGGTATGGCCCTGCAAAGGGCTTCTTCCCAGAAACCAGCCTGGAGCGATATTGCTATGGAATTGAACCATGGCATATAGTTGGCCAGGATATTAGGGTCAGAAAGCTCACCCGCAGGACTCCACCACCCAAATTTCTTGGTAATCACGTAAAACAATACGTCTATTGCCAGGAAGATCACCATGAAAAGATATCCTGACATGGTTTGCCCAAACAGGGACAGGGAGCCTCCTGACTCTTTTCCCCAGGCTTTCCATAATTGTACATGACGAGGAAATGCAGATCTTCCCAGGCCTTCTGCCGACATAAAGGTGAGTGCGAATATTGCACCCATGCCCAGAGATAATAAGAAGGCATTGATCATAGTACTCGATAAGAAATTGCCTGCAGAAGTTGATGTGTCGTAAGCAAACCAGGATAATGGGATTCCATTCATGGTGGTCAGAAACACAGACCCTAAAGCAATGATTAAGCCCCATATTAAAGCAGGCTTCCATACTAATCTTCTACCCTTAAGTAGAAAGAAAAATCCTATAAAAACTCCAAACAATCCATAAACTACAATCAAACCCACTGTTCCAAATGATGCCATGATGTCATTTTTTGATCTCATCTCGGCATACCTGCGGTTAAATTCATCCGGTATCTTAACAAAATGTTGGATCTGAGTAAGCTTTTCTCCGCTAAGCTTTATTCTAAGCCTGTATTCTCCTTCCCCAATTGTAATATCCTTTCTCTCATAGATAAAACTGTGATCAATTCTGCCACTTTCCATCTCCTCCTTTGATTTTTCCACAAGATCATAAGCGGAAAGATCAAGATCCCAATTTGCCTGAACTTCCCTGGTGGCGATGGTCAGTGCTTCTTCTTCTTCAAGAGTAGCACCTCCTTCAGCATCTGCAAGCTTCTCAGTAAAACCATAGCTTTCCCCGGAAGGGCTAAAAACAAATGTAACCTCATTGGTTTCATGTTCTACAAAATGTCTTACTTTCCAGCTGTAGGAATTATACAATCCCTCATTGAGGACTTCTTTAAATTTTTCAAGTCCCCCGGCTTCCAGTTCCACAAAATTCTGGAATGTATTGTCATTGGTAAAGACGACCGCAGTTTTAAAATCAAGTGGTCCAAGGTGGAAATTTTCTGCAAGAATTACAGCTTTATCCAATGCTGCATCCCTGTTCATTTGAATATCCAGGCCAACCATTGGATTGGCTTTGTCAAAATTATAAAATACATAAATTCCACTTATAGCAGCTATAGCTACAATCAGAACCCATGCAAGGGGTTTTTGAAAGAAATTGGTTTTCATGGTTTTAGGATTTTTGTTGTGAACAAAGTACAAATAATTGAGCACAAAAAGATAAGTCTTTCAATTATCTTTAAAATTCGCAACTACTCGTCAGACCACTATTGGTTAGGTCATCAAGAAAAACATAAGTTTATCTATCGCCTTTATCCATTAGTGGTCAGACGAGTGTCTTATGGAGTGGAAGTATTAGGTCGTAAAACCTGACCTGTAAGCAAAATTGCATTATGTAAAACTACGTAGTATACTCGCTTTTATATATATTATGACGCTCCCGCTCTCATGTTTAAATACATCTCTAATGCGGAAGCATAAGTTACTGTAATCCAGATCCATTGCTTGATTTTATAATTATTGGC
>JAYEGO010000451.1:0-9593 GCA_034659155.1 Bacteroidota bacterium
CAAATTCGTAGTTTCTCCAGGGTCAGTTTTTAAATTATACAATTGTATATTGGGAAGTGAATCTATAATCTCTCTATTATTAGGTCTGGGGAAACTCCAACCACCGGAACCAGGACACATAATAAGCTTCCACTCTCCTTTTCTGATAGCGAAACTGCCGTTGATAGAATGATGAACTGTCGCTTCCCTGAATGGTTTGAAAAGAGCTTTTTGTTCAAACAAAGGAAGCATACTGTAGCTGTCTTCTCCTTCATTGTCTGATAGTGAATACCCGACTATTTCTGCACAGGTTGCGATTAAGTCTGTAGTGCAAATAGTTTCATCACAAATTATCCCTTTGTTTATTTTTTTTGGCCATTTGGCTATAAAAGGAACCCTGTGTCCTCCTTCAAAAATATCAGCCTTATGTCCCCTGTAGATATAGCTTGGATAATGCCCTTTATCTATTAGTTCATCAATTTTCGCCGCTGGTGAGCAACCATTGTCACAGGTAAAAATTATTAAGGTGTTTTCTTCTATTCCTGCCAGTTTTACAGCCCTTAATAGCTGTCCCATATAATTGTCTATCATCATTACAAAATCTCCATAAGGATTTAGATTACTTTTTCCCTGCCATTCAAGGGTTGGCAATATTGGTGTATGGGGTGAAGGCAAAGCTAAATACAGGAAAAAGGGTGACTCTTTCCTGGCTTGTTGATTTATTAATGCTATTGCCCTTTTAAAAAAATTAGGTGTTACCTGTTCATGTATAAAGTCTTTTGACGTTGGGCCTTCCCTCCACCAGGAGTATTTTCCAGTATTTACTGTTGTGGAGTCAGGCACTTTTGTTACCAGCTTATTTTCAACATATACATATGGTGCCATATCTAATGAAGCTGAATGGCCATAGGCATAATGGAATCCCAAATCATTAGGTGAATTTGTTATTGGTTTTGAGAAATCAATGTTATTAAAATCTTTAGCCTCCCAGCCCTCTCCACTAAATTCATCAGCATTTTTTAAGGTCCAGTCCCAGCCCAAATGCCATTTCCCAATAAAAGCTGTATAGTACCCATTTTTTTGCAAGATAGATGCAACAGTACTTCTGCCAGATGGAATCAGGGCTTTTGATTTTCCAGTTAGAACACCATTCTTAAGTTTACTTCTCCAATTATACCTGCCCGTAAGAATCCCGTATCTGGTGGGCGTACAAACCGAAGAAGAGGTATGTGCATCTGTAAACTTCATGCCTTCAGATGCCAGGTGATCTAGATTTGGAGTTTTAATTTTACAGTATTCATTGTAAGCAGACACATCTCCATATCCCATATCATCTGCTAATACATAAATAATGTTTGGGTTTTCTTGTATTCCATTATTGTCAGAGCATCCCAATAAATAGAATAAACAACAGAAAATGATGAAAGGGAAAAAGAGTATTTTTATTTTGTGCATAAGAAGTGGTATTCCATTGGATGAACAAAAGGGGAACTATAATTTTGCTTTTTCTCTTTTTTCCCTCCATTCTTTTTCAGAATAAGCCGGAAGGATCAGTTCTTCCGGATTCTTTTGTTCAAGAGAAAGTGCCCCTGTTGAGCAGGAAGTAACACAGAGACCACATCCATAGCAAAAAGAAGTATCAACTACACAAATATCATCGATCATTTGCAGGGCATTGAACTGGCATCGATCAATACATATTTCACATGCATTACAGAGGTTTTTGTCTACGACTGCATAAAAGTCAGACCGGGCTATTGAATTGAGACTGCCATATTCAGCTATTCCCCGAAGCACACCACATGAACAGGTGCAGCAATTACAAATATAATTTACCTCTTCCTGTGTATTGCTTGTAGAATGTACCAGTCCGGCTTTGTCAGCTTCAGCCAGGATGTCCAATGCTTCTTCTTTGGAGATTGCCTTGATATCATCTATACGATCAAACGACCCTGGCCTTTCAGTAAATACCAGGCAGTTTTCAACCGGATGGTCACAACCCTTACCTATCAATTTCTGCTGGACCCGGCATATGCAATCCAAGACACCCCAGGACCTGGCATTATCAAGATATGTAGAAGCTTTTTCATATGGCATTACATCTATATTTACTGGTATTGTCTTTTCTACTGGAATTATCCTGTGTACTGAAGGATCAACTATCATTGTCTTATGAAAGCTTTCCTTATAATAAACTTCAAAAAGTTCTGCAAATTCCTTATCTATCTTGGCATTCTGGCGTTCGTAAAAACCTACAACAAATGGGATCAGAAAAAATGTAAAACCCTTCCCCTCCTCTCTTTTTAACTCAATAAGCCCCTTTTTAACCATCCCTATCAGAAGAGATTTGACTTCAGATTCTTCGGCATTATTCTTCTCTGCAATTTCTTTTATGGATTGATGCTCCAGGTTTAATGTAGAGGCCAGCTTTGCTTCTTCCGGGTTAAAAAGTTTTGCCAGCAGTTTCAATTCCACTCCACTTTTGGTTTTTGGAAAACCATTTGGTATCTGATCCAGGCAATCAGCAAGTTTTTGATAAATATCATTCATGCTATATCAGTTAAATTAAGCCTATCCTACTTAAAAGCTTTAATAATTGTCAGTTTTCCCAAAATAAGTAACTCTAAAATCATCAATATATATACTGTCATTATCCGGATACCATGCGAAAATACCTAACGTAATGCTTTCAGAAATGTTTTGTGTCAAAATAAACTGAACTTCTTTATATTTCCAGCCTAAAGAATCTTTTTGTGCGTAGGTTTTTCCAGACTGATAGTATATACCATCTGGATATTCATGAACAACCAAACAACCACCATAACCATAACTTCTGCATGAAACAACTATTTTTTCATTTGCCAGGCCTTTAAATACTCTTAAAGTAAATCCATAGGGATTATTACGAGATAGTTTTAGGGAGTGGGTTCCTGTAAAAACTTTTTCATCACTTATAAAACTTCTTATTGGTCTATCTAAAGCTGCTATGGTATCATAGTCATAAATAACATAATCAACTCTATTACTGGTTGTATCATTTCTGTTTTCTTTAAAAGAATAATTTATTTTCCATTTTGTAAGGCTATAATCATGTAAAATATATGACTTTGCTACAACTGAATATACACTTATGGTGCCTGAAAGAATGCAAAAAACTAAAACTCCTTTTGCTAATGTATTAGGTACAAAAAAACCAGTCTTTATTTTCAATACATTAAAAAGCATAAGAAAAAACAGGGGGAATAAAGGAATAAAATAACGCCCTTGCAGGGGATAAACCCTGCCTTCTCCAACCATATCCCATGAAAGGTATTGAGACAACATTATTAAAACTAACAAGCCAAACACAAGCAAACCAAAATAACAACGCTGAAAAAGAGTAAAGCCTGGTATATTATTATTTTCAAAATCAAACATCACTATGATAAAAATAAATAAATAAGCCATGTAGATAAACCAGGAAGGCAGGTATATATCTGCCCATCCCAGAATTCCTATATAGCCTCTGGTCATATTTCTAAACTCCTTAAAAAATGATTTGACAAAAACTAATACTGTAGTTTTTGGATTTTCTATAATAAATTCTATTTGTTTATTTATATCAACTCCTTTTTTTAACATAGTCTGATCCCGGTAGGCTTCATTATACTCTGAGTAGGGTATATACTTTGAGTCAATCACTGATTTTTGTATAACTGCAGTTCCAATACCTGCACAAATTATAGTTACTAAAAATCCAATTTTGACTTTGGAGCTTATAAATTTCCTTGAGGGTATTAATACAAGCAAAAATAAAATTGGTACGTAAATCAGTTTTGCTAAACCAAATAAAACAGATATGATAAAAATTGCCGCAATATACTTACGGGATATTTGTTGAATATTTTCATTAAAAGAAAGGTTTAAGGCAATTGCTATCATCAAATAAGAGAGTGCATTCAACAGCATATCGGCACTCAAAGATGAATGTATAGAAAGTGACATTGGCAAAGAAATCAACAATACAAAAAGCCATTTTTTAAACGGAACTATTTTTATTGCATAGTAAGCCAGAATTGTAAAAATCAATAAATTAGATAGTCTTCCTAAGTAAATAAGCCAAAACGGATTGGCTCCAAATTGTTTCCCTAAAAAAATACCGGAGGCTTGAGGCAAGTACAAAAAAGCAGAATATAAGGCTGTATTTGTAAAGTCTTTAAAGGCTGTATCATCTGGGTCTAAGGCTATTAATCGTGTTTGCCACACCTGCTTTGGTGACATTCTGTTATACGGATTCAAGGTAAAAGGACGAAACTCTGAAGATAACTTGTCCAGGCTTTTGGGAATATATCCACCTAAACGCTGATTTTGTTTTACAGAGGAGAAGGTCCCTGTTGAGACCTGCCATGCACGGTAAAAATGATTTATTTCATCCGGAACCTGAAATGGAGGTGTAAGAACAATCAATGAAAGACCAAACACTATTGTAATGCATAAAATTGTTTTATGAGGGCTTAATCTTTTATTCAATCTCCAAAAAGTTATAGTCAATTAACAACCAATATGCCTGGATATTACAAGTCTTTGTATTTCTGAGGTTCCTTCACCTATCTGCAGCACTCTCTGGTCACGATAAAAGCGTTCAATATTATAATCTTTCATAAGTCCATAACCACCATGGATTTGCACAGCCTCATCTGTAACTTCTCTTGCAATTTCTGAGCAATACAATTTCGACATAGCAGCCTCTTTTTCAAATGCTTTGTCATTATCCTTAAGCCAGCATGCTTTATACAATAGATTTCTTGCCAGTTCAACCTTCAACGCCATATCTGCAAGCTTAAATGCAATAACCTGAAACTTATTAATTGGTTTTCCAAATTGCTTTCTTTCTTTGGCATATCTCATAGCCATTTCATAGGAACCCTGGGCAAGTCCAAGTCCCATGGCTGCAATTGATAATCGTCCATTGTCAAGAGTTTTCAGCATGATCCTGGAGCCCTGTCCTACCTTCCCTAAAAGGTTTTCTTCCGGAACTCTGCAATCATCAAAATACAGTTCTCCGGTATCTGAAGCACGCCACATCATCTTTCCATGCATTGGAACCTGCTTAAAACCAGATGTTCCCTTTTTTACGAGAAGGCAGGTGAATGTTTTTTTTCCATCTACCTCATCTGAAACAGCCTGTACTGTTGACCCAATTGCAATCTCGCTGGCTGAATTGGTGATAAAAATTTTTGAGCCATTTATTAGCCAGCCTTTTTCATCTTTTTTGGCTGTAGTTTTTGTCCCCCTTGAATCAGATCCTGCATTAGGTTCTGTGAGGCCAAAACCCCATAGTGCCTCGCCCGTACATAGTGATGGAAGGTATTCCATTTTTTGTTTCTCTGTACCATAATAATAGATGGGACCAATACCCAGTGAATTTTGTGCAGCAAGGGTTGCTGCTTGCGAACCATCTACCCTGGCAAGTTCTTCCACAGCAATAATATAAGAGAGGGTATCCATATCCTGACCCCCGTATTGTTCAGGAAGGGTCATTCCAAAAAGGCCCAGTTCTCCAATTTTTTTTGTCAGTTCAACTGAAAAGCGAGATTGTTCATCCAGTTCTTGTGCAAGAGGTTTTATTTCACGCTCTGCAAAATCGCGTACAGTCTCCCTGATCATCTTTTGTACATCTGTAAGTTCCAGGTTCATTGTATGAAGAATTATCAAATTATTAGTCATTTTATTTTTTCTCAAGACCCTCAACAGGTTCAAGAATAAGCAGTATTTCATTACCATCTACCATTGTTCCTTCCTTAGCTTTTACTTCCAAAACTTCTGAATCAAATGGAGCCTTGATATGATTTTCCATCTTCATGGCTTCCACAATCGCAAGTGTTGTGCCTTTGTCAAGCTTATCCCCTTTTTTAACATTCATTTTTATAAGTTTCCCGGGCATAGGTGATGAAATATTTCCCTGGTCTGATCCCGGACCTTGAGCATCAGACCCGAACAGGTTCTCCTCTTCCGGAAGAACTTCATTTCTTTTAATTTCATACACAAATCCATTGTAAGACACATAATAGATTGCCTTTTTATTCCTTGAAACAAAAAAGTTCTGAAGGCCTTCTCCCGTACTTAAAGTAATACCTGATTTATCAATATTTTTAATGCTTATATTCTGGCTTTTATCTTCAATTTGGAAAAAGTAATTATTAGAAGATTCCTGTTTCACTGAAATGGATATTTCTTCTCTGTCAACCTCTGCATTTAAACTGAAAACATCCCTCCAATAACCGATCTTCCTCCAGACAGATACGGCCTCATGATCAAAATGGTCCAGTCTGGTTCTTAAATCATCAAATAAGAAAGAAGCAATCAATGGCAACATGCTGGATTGCCTTTGCTTCTCTTTATTTATTAAATCAATAATCTCATTGCTATGTTTATCACAATATCCGGTGGAAATTTTATTGTCTTTATAAGCTTTCTGTTTCAATAAAAATTTCAAATATGAAATATTGGTTTTAATTCCATGAATGACAAAATCATCCAGGGTTTTGATCATTTTTACTCTCGCCTTTTCCCTATCCTTGCCCCAAACTATTAGCTTTGCGATCATAGGATCATAAAAGCTTTCTACTCTGGCTGTTTTGTTTATTCCAGAATCCACTCGTATACCTTCTCCCTCTGGTTCTGAATACAAAGACATACATCCGGGAGATGGTAAGAATTCATTTTCAGGATCTTCTGCATAAATACGGCATTCAATAGCATGTCCATTTTGGGAGATATCTTCCTGAGGCAGGTCCATTTTTTTGCCTGAAGCTATCAGCAATTGTTCTCTTACTATGTCTATGCCCGTAACCATCTCCGTCACCGGATGTTCAACCTGTATCCTGGTATTCATTTCCAGAAAATAGAAATTTAAATCATGGTCTACCAGAAACTCCACTGTACCTGCACTGTTATAGCCTATCTCCCTGGCTATTCGAACGGCAGCATCTCCAAGGGCTTTTCTTACTTCAGCATTTAAAGTTATTGAAGGAGACTCTTCAATAATTTTCTGAAATCGCCTTTGTAAAGAGCATTCCCGTTCAAATAAGTGAATTACATTTCCATAATTATCACCAAGAACCTGCACTTCAATGTGCCTGGGCTGTTGAATATATTTCTCGATATATACTGTGCCATCTCCAAAGTAGGATGCGGCCTCCCTGCTTGTACTCTCCAATATCTCCTGCAAATCCTTATGATCCTCCACTATTTTCATCCCTTTTCCTCCTCCTCCGGCTGCAGCCTTAACAAGAATTGGGTAGTTCATTTTCAAAGCTTTTTCAGACAGGGTTTTGGCATCTCCCGTTATTCCTTCTGTAATGGCAATTCCTGTTTTTTGAACAAATGCCCGCGACTCAATTTTATTCCCCATTAGTCGGATAGCCTTTTCTGAAGGTCCTATAAAAATGATTCTTGCTTTATCGCAGGCCTTAACAAATGCAGGATTTTCGGCTAAAAAACCATATCCTGGGTGTATTGCTTCACATCCTGATTTTTTAGCTATGGAAATAATCTTTTCAATATCCAGGTAGGTTTCTGCCAAATCATTACTCCCCAGATAAAAACTTTCATCTGCCTGTTCCACATGAAGAGCATTTCTGTCGGCTAAAGAATAAACAGCCACCGTTTTGATTCCAAGATCTTTTGCTGCCTTAATAATCCTAACAGCAATTTCGCCACGATTTGCAATTAATATTTTGTTAAACTTCTTCATTCCATTTCCCCATTAGTGTATTCGTCTTACATTAGTGCATTTGTGGTTTTCTTTTTCCATCATTCCATCTTTCCAACCATCCATTATTCCATCCACCCTGGTTTTCTTTTTTCCAGAAATGCTGCCATGCCTTCCTGTCCTTCATCAGATGCCCTGATATCTGCTATCATCCTGGCCGTAGATTCAAGAGCCTCATCCAGATTTTCTTTATTAGATATATTAAACAATAGAGTTTTGCAGTGTTCTATTGCCTTTGGGCCACTACTTAAAAGCAAGTCAATCGCGTTAGATAAATAGGCTTCTAAATCCGTACTACTCAAAGACTTATTGACTAATCCAAATCGTTCTGCTTCCTTACCATCAATTCTTCTTCCTGTAAGCATCAATTCACGGGAGCCATATTCACCTACCCTTTTGGTAACATAAGGAGAAATGCAAGCTGGAACAATGCCAATTTTTACTTCACTGAGACTAAAAACGGTTTCATCATCAGCATAGGCAAAATCACAGGAAGCAAGCAATCCGTTTGCTCCACCTATAGCCGCACCGTGAACAACGGCAATGGTTGGTTTGTTGCAGGTATAAATAGCATAAAAACATTTTGAAAGATTCAGGCTTTCCCTGAAGTTTTCTTCGTAACTGTATTTTGCAACATCTTTCATCCAGTTAAGATCAGCACCAGCGCAAAAAGACTTTCCCCTCCCCCTCAACATTACAATACGCACATCAGTCATAGTATTTATGTGCTCAAAGCAATCTATAAGTTCAGAGATCATCACTTCATTGAAGGCATTATGGATGTGAGGCCTGTTGAGCCAAACAGTAGCCACTTTATTGATTATTTCCAGCTTTATGCTTTCAAATTTTTTCACTTTTTAATTAAAGTTTAGATTTTTCAATAATTTCTTCGACTACTCCCGGATCCAGTAATGTGCTGGTATCACCAAAATTTGAATAATCACCAGAAGCTATTTTTCTTAATATCCTTCTCATGATTTTACCCGATCTTGTTTTGGGGAGATCACTTACTATTAAAATCTTATCTGGCCTGGCAATGGGGCCTATAATATTATTTACCCCAATTTTAATGCTTTGGATAATACCTTCCGTGCTTGTACTTTCATCCATATCATTGCATACAGCAAAGGCGTAAATTCCCTGTCCTTTAATATCATGCGGATATCCAACCACAGCAGATTCTACCACCCGCGGATGCTCATTGATGGCATTTTCCACTTCTGCAGTTCCCATTCTATGTCCGGAAACATTCATCACATCATCCACTCTCCCCAAAATACGATAATAACCGTCTTCATCTCGCTTCACTCCATCGCCGGTAAAATATAATCCTTTATAAGTGCTGAAATAGGTTTGCCGGAAACGCTTATGATCACCATAAAGCGTGCGGGTCATTCCAGGCCATGGAAATTTAATACACAAATTTCCTTCAACACTATTCCCCTTGAGTTCATTTCCCTCGCTATCAACTATTATGGGTTGAATTCCAGGCAAAGGAAGGGTAGCATAAGAAGGTTTGGTTGGGGTAATGCCAGCCATGGGACTAATAAGAATACCCCCGGTTTCAGTCTGCCACCAGGTATCTACAATGGGACAACGATTTTTTCCTACATGATCATGATACCAGTGCCAGGCCTCTTCATTTATAGGCTCACCAACAGTACCCAGAACCTTCAAGCTTTCTAAGGCCCTATCTTCCACAAATTGATTGCCTTCGGCCATTAAGGCTCTAATGGCAGTTGGGGCAGTATAAAACTGGTTGACCTTATACTTCTCCACAATCTCCCAGAACCGATCATATTTAGGATAGCTGGGCACACCTTCAAACATCACGCTGGAAGCTCCGTTAGCCAGAGGGCCA
>JAYEGO010000452.1:0-2332 GCA_034659155.1 Bacteroidota bacterium
TGGACTTTAGCCTTATCATGGATTTTCAGGGGGCAAGCCTGGACACTATTTTATCAACAATAAATGCTGATATCCAATTAAAAGGAAAGGACCTTAACTTAAGAGGATTGGATATTGACAAGTTTATCACCAGATTTCAACGAAGTCAACACTTCAACCTGGTTGATCTTGGAGCAGTACTACTTGCCGGACCTGTTGGTCTTGCGGTAACAAAAGGCTCTGATTTTGCACTGGTCTTTGTACACAATCCAGATGAATTTTCTTCAATTACTGAACTAATTTCGAACAATTCAATCAAGGATGGACAATTGGAGCTGTCTGATGTGGCTTTTGCAACAGAAAAAAACAGGATAGCTGCTAAAGGATGGTTGAATTTTATTTCAGACAGTCTGGACATCACCATTGGGGTTGTAAATCCAAAAGGATGTGAGATCCTCAGTCAACAGGTTCAAGGTACATTGAAAGAACCAAATCTTGGTAAAGTGCATATCATTGCCAAGTTATTCGCTCCGGTAAGCAATATTTTTAAAGATAAATATGGTGATGATTGTGACTCTTTTTATACCGGTAAACTAAAACATCCAGAGCTAAAAGAAAAGGATTGAAGAAATGAACATTGGCATGATGATACACCTTCGCTGAAGCTATGGTGGATGAAAAATGTTGGAATATCGGGAGAAGGCGCAGGGCTCATGGCGCCAGGCACAAGGTAAGATTCTCAATACTGGGTTCATTCATTTCATCTATCCATCTCTCCTCTTTTTCCCTGTCGCTTACACTCTTTGAGATTTGACTGTTAGACCATTCGACTTTATTTCTACTGATGTTCTGGTCTGAGCAAGTCATTCAGGGTTTTTACAGGATTGAAAGTTGCAATGGGAACCTCCACGAAAAAAGTGTTCCAGTCAGACATTGCGCCATTCCACAGGCCAGGTAATTCCAATGCTTTCAGATCTCGGCCATCCTTAGATTTTTGAGATATAAAACCTGTTTGCATATCCCTGTATTCTGATAAATGGAATTTTCTGCCTTTGTAATCTGTAAGTTTACATACAAGATCTACAGGATTAAAATGACTGGCATTCTCGAAAATTATTTTATTCTCTGATACTTCAAGGTCAATCTGTGAAGATTCTACGATTTGCAAGGAAGTTGTTCCATCAGCATTCCGGGCAAAAAATGGTCCGCCACCTGGTTCGCCTACATTTCTAACCATACCACAAACCCTGATCGGTCTATTTAGCTTTTTTCTGAAATATTCAATTAATTCTTCCTTATCATAGCTTTCTTGCATTTCATTATGAATATTCAAATCAGTATCGAGAAATCCCTTAATGTCCTGAATCAACTCTGCAACAGGCTCCCCTATAGCATCCAATTGTTTTAAGTAGTTAGAAATCTTCTGCTCAAAATGGATTAAAACTCCTCCTAGAAGCTTTTTATAATGAACAATTATTTCTTTTGTTCGTTCAGGAGCTACATTATCAATATTGCTGATAAATACCAGGTCAGAATCAAGCTCATTCAAATTATCAATCAGTGCACCATGCCCCCCGGGCCGAAATAAAAATGATTGATCAGAAAGCCGGAATGGTATATTATTCATATCTACAGCAATAGTATCTGTAGATGGTTTCTGGAAAGAAAAAACAATATTAAATTTTACATTGTAGGCTTTCTCATATTGAGTAATTACATCTGTAAGTTTTTGTTTAAATAAGATTTCATGTTCCGGAGAAATTGTATAATGCAGGTTCGCTACCCCATCTTTATCAACTGCAAACATTGCTGCATCTACAAGGTGTTCTTCTAAAGAAGTCCTGGAAAAACCTGGGTAAGAATGAAATTTAATTAAGGCTTTGGGTAAATTCTCATAGTTTAATCCCGAAGATTTAAGAATAGCCTGTGCAATGGTAGAATAATGTTCTTCCTTCAACAATTTGTCCAGGCCAGGTCCCTCTTCTGAAAGAGCTGATCTTAGATCCTCAATAAATGCAAATAAACTTATCCTTGAAAAGATCTCTGCCTGTTGGGGATCCAGTTTATTATCCGAAGGTTCAGATTCATCTGGATTTTGCCCTGCTGATAACAATTCAATCAGGGATTTAAACATTCGGGATGCTGCCCCCGATGCCGGAACAAATTTCACAACTTTGAAGCGGAAAATATTTTCTTCATAGATATTTACCCAATTCTGCTCCTCTGTTTCTGAAAATTTCAGTATGCCTTTTGAGGTACTGGCTGTGCTTACAATTTTTAAAAAAGGGAAACCTTTTTCAAAGCAAGCTAACTGATAGTCAACAGTCTCAATATCCAGACCTTTTTTATTTAT
>JAYEGO010000453.1:0-9565 GCA_034659155.1 Bacteroidota bacterium
TTGATATGCAGCTCCTTTTGTTTTAATCCACCTGCTACTATTGCGCTTAATGTCCTCAACAAATTTTGATAAGGCAACAGTTCTTGGAAGTGTAGAAAAGATGTGTATATGATCATCCATTCCATTAGTCATAAATGGAATACCACCAATCCTTTTTATAATTCCTCCAATATAAGCATACAATTCAATTTCAATTTCTGACTTTATAAATGGGAAATGGTTTTTGGTACTGAAAACTATATGAGTGTATAATTGTGCTAATGATTGTGCCATACTATTATTATTTTGCCCTTTCAGGGCGTAATTATCATTTCTTCATACCATAGGGCGATGCCCTATGCTTAGTTATAAAAGCCTTTCAGGCTATTTATCTGCAAAATACAACATATTTGTGTTTTTTATAAGGTAAATTTTCACTTAATATTACCGAATTACCTTATGTATTTTCGAATAACTCCTTGGCAAGATGTATTGAATTTATCAATTTGTTTTTTGCAGTACCAGGATGAACATTTCTACCTTCAATGTTAATGCTTGCCAGTGCGGCATTAAAATATTTAAAGCCTGAATCCAAGAATCACAACATCATCAAGTTGTTCTTGCTCTCCTTTCCAATCTTCAAAGGTCTTATCAAGGATTTGTTCTTGCTCCTCCATTGGTTTTTCATAAATTTCTATAAGTAAGTCTTTAAATGGCTTATATTTAAATTTCTTCCCATCAGGGCCTCCAAACTGATCTGCAAAACCATCAGAAAAAACATAAAATGTGTCACCCTCTTTATATTTGATCTCATGCCTTTCAAAATCTTGCATTTTCAAATGAATTGCCACAGGCATTTTATCACCTTTGATGTGCTCTAACTCACCTTTTCTTATTATATATAGCGGATTGTTTGCCCCGGCAAACTGAAGTGTGCCCGCTTCTTTATTGATTACACATATTGCCATGTCCATCCCATCTTTGGCTTCGCCCTCCTGCCCCTTTTGTTGTAGAGCTTCAATGATATGATCGCGAAGATGGTTTAAAATAAGATCTGCATCATGTATCTGATTTTTATTTACTATTTCATTCAGGAAGGAAATCCCCAGCATACTCATGAATGCCCCCGGAACTCCATGTCCTGTACAATCGGCTGCAACAATAATCAGGCGGTGATCAACTTCGGTAAACCAGTAAAAATCTCCACTTACAATATCTCTTGGCTTAAATAAGATAAAACCATCTGTAAGTTGTTGCTTTACTTTGGCAGAAGCCGGAAGGACTGATCTCTGAATCCTTTCAGCATAATGAATGCTGTCTGTTATTTCCTTTTTCTGTACTCCTATCTGGTCTCTTTGCTCCCTTGCAACATCTCTTTGCTTTTGAATCTGTTTGTTTGCCTTTTCAAGGTCAATGGTTCTTTCACGAACTTGTACTTCAAGCAATCGTTTTTGCTTATGAATTTGTTGTACTCTCAATTTGTAAATAAGGTTTATCAGGAAAATCAATGTTATCAATGCAAGGATTCTGAACACCCATGTTTCCCAAATTGGTTTTTTTATTTCAAAAGAAAAATTCTGTGTATAGCTCCATACATTGTCCTTTCCTTTTGCCCTATATACAAATGTATATTTGCCAGGAGGATTGTTAGTATAGTATGCCTTGAATTCACTACCCCGACGAATAAAATTATAATCATCCTTAAGTCCCCTAAGATAAAATTCATATTCTATAGATTTTTCATCTGAAAAGAAAAGCCCGGAAACTTCAAATATTAAATTATTTTCATTATACCTAAATTTGTGATATTTGGTTATATCTATTTCTTTCCCGTTCATAGTAACCTCTTCAAGGTAAACTTTTGGAGAATATTCTTCTTCCTTTTTAGCCTTAATATTAAAGTTTGATATCCCGTGATAAGTTCCTATCCAAAGTAGTCCGTTTTCATCGAGAAAAAGCCCATTGGTGGTAATTTCATCCCCAGAAAGTCCTTCCTTTGAATTTACCCGGAATTCTATCCTTTTTATTTCTTTGTTAAAATAGGCAAGTCCGGTGTTGGTCCCTATCCAAAAATGGTTACGACTAATAGCAGGGATAATGGTTTTAATAACAGATTGTTTCTCTCCAAGGTAAATTTGATGAAATTCCTCATCTTCAATATATCCAATGCCCCTATCTGTGCCAACCCATAAGGTACCCTCATTTTCACAAAGAGACCAAACTGAACGCTCCATGTTCATATATTCCTTGAATATACTCCCATCAAAAATGGTAAGGCCCATGCTGTTTCCACCAATAAGTTCTCCATTGTATTCTACCATCTGAAAAACACTGGCCGTTTGTTTATTCTGTAAAATCAACGGCTTTGCATCTAAAGAGCTATAATAATAAATCACCCCTTTCTTACCACTCAATACAAACACCTCCCCGTCGCTGGAGACAAATACATTTTCTAAACCATCAAGTACCTGTTTTCGGTTTTGTCGTAACATATTTAAGCTGAACACGTCATATTCAAACAAACCGTCCATTGTGGCGATAAGAATATTTTGATTGGGTAATATTTTTACCAGGGTTTTTCCACTTCCCCTGGAAATTTTTCCGGAAAAATCTACAAGCTTGTTCTGAAACTTATAAATACCATCATTCGTCCCGATCCATATCCTGCCCAAGCGGTCCTGTGATATAGAATAGATATAATTATCCAGGACTTCGGGGTAGAAATTTCTTAAATTTTTATTGTTAATAATTCTCTGCAACCCCCCGGAAAATCCTATCCATAAATTTTCTTCACTGTCCTCCCAATAAGATAAAACCGTATTGTTCATCAGATCTGTGCCACTTTTAAATATTCTTGCCTGTTGATCCATCGAAACAACCTGGTATAAATGAGAATCATTCATAAACCAGATTGACCCTGACTTACTTTGGCTGATTTTTTTAATAACAGTAAATGGAATATTAAATTGACGATTTAAAGGATTTCCTTTGATCCCTTTTTGCAAGCCCTGGGGAGAAATATGAAAGAAGCCCTCTGTTGTTGAAAGCCAGATATAATTTGATCCATCAACAAAAACAGTATAGCAATGGTCTGTTAATAATAGTTCTGGTTGTTCATCACCTACCTGAAAGAAAAGGCCATTATTTGTGGCAAAATATTTTTTAAGCCCACTTGTGTCCTGGGCAATTGCATTAATGTTTTTAGGAAGCTGTGGAAAATCATGACTGACTAACTTTTGAGCCCCCCGTTGATCAAGCATAAAAATTCCTTCATTGCTTAAGAACCATTTGTTATTTCCTTTGTCAATAAAAATAGAATTAAAAGATATTTTGGGGAATAGGATCCCGGTTATAGAATCATCCTCAAAAACACTTATCCCCTTTGAAGTAGCAAAAAACAGGGTCCCGATAGCGTCCTCTTTAATATCTGAAATAGAATTATCGCTCATCCCTTTCCTGGTATCAAAAACTTCCATATCGCGGCCATTATATTTTACAACCCCCGAATTTGTTCCAAACCACATATATCCCTTCCTGTCCTGCAAGACAGAAGAAACATCTTCCTGAGGAAGACCGTCTTCAGCGCCATAAAGTATATAAGGAAGGTAACCTGTTTGAAATTTTTCATAATAATCCTTGATAAATTCTTCCGGACTCAGAAAAGTTTTTCCTTCCTGTACCCTGTTCAGGGCATTCAACAGGCCTTTATCTGTAGATTCCTGAATAAATTTTTCAGTTATTTTTTTTAATTCCGGCTGATCTTTCCTTAAGGCCCAACAAACATCCAATCCTCCTAATGAAATTTTTGGTTCAAGTTGGGGATATAGAAATGCATTATAAATAATTGTATAATCTGCTTTTTTGTTAACCACAGCATCTATGAACTCATTAACTTTTCCATAAACCAAACTGTCAATTCCATTTCTAAGGAGTAAATCCTCGTAAACGGTTGCTTCACCGGTAATCCCCTTATATTTTTTTAAATCCTCAATAGAATGAATCTCAGTTTCCGGTCTGGCCAGTACGGAATATTTTGTGTGGTATACGGGTATGAGATCCACTTTTTGTTTTCTCCACTCAAGAGGAGCCATCAAATCGCTAGCAATGTCAAAATAATTAAATATTTCAGGGGTATAAGCGCTATCTTTTACCGTTACTCTATTACAATTTTCCCAATATTTGCCAAATTTTGGAATAAGCACATACTCCATTTTCACTCCCATATAGTCAGCAAATTCCTCAGCCAGGGCATGCATGAATTGCTTTTCTCCTCCTTTATGATAAACAAAATCACGTTCACGCAAGGCAATTACAAGTTTTCTGGATTTTAGTATTTCATCCAAATCCCTCTGAACTGGTTGAACAGGAGCATGTGGATCAATGCTTTCTACAAATAAGGAATATTTCTCACCAAACTTCTCTTCAAAAATATGATCCAGCATATTGTTGTTTTCAATTGCCCGAAAAAAGTTTTCGACTTCCTCCTTCAAAGGATTTCCCTTTTCTATTGCCCATGCAGATTTACTAATTTGATTCACTGGAAAAACCAGGTTGAACTCCATGTTGTTGTCCTTCCTGTAAGACAGTGCTTCATCGGCATCCAATATGATTCCATCTACAGTCCCTGCCTTCAGCATATCTTTTGATTCCTGGGAAGTTGAAGTTTCAATAATTTCTATTCCTCCTCCAATCTTTTCATTTATCTGATTCATGTGGGTTACATATGATGTACCTCCCATCATTGCAATTTTCATCCCCTTTAAACCCTCTACATCATCGGGGGGTTTAATATCAGCTAACATTACTAACAGTTCTGCCGAAATCAGGGTTTCTGCGAAATCAAAAAGCTTTTTACGCCACTCCAGTACTGTAAAAGTGCTGCAGATAATGTCTGCTTTCTTCAATGCGTCCGGAGTATAGCGATGCTCCGGATTCGTTATTAGATCTTCAGGGGTCAGGCCATTATGGCTAAATACCTCATCCCAGCTAATAATTACCTCTTCCACTTCCAGATTGAGGAATTTTGCAAATTCATAAGCAAGTGGATAATTAATGGTGTGAAGGTCAGCCGGGTCAAAGGCTATTATTAACTTCCCGCTTTTTTTTATTTCATCTATTGATCTTGAATAAGAGACTTTACAAGATAAAACCAGTAATAAAACGAAATATCCAATAATACGAAATGCTGACATGTTTGAGTATTAATTAATTAAAACTATTACCACCAGGTAATGGCTCCTTCATTATTTACTGTGAAAATTCGTTCCGGCCTGTCCTTTGTCGGAATTGTATTTACTAACCAATACAGGGCACCTGATGGTACGTTATTAAACAATAAAGGTTTTCCCTTTGCTTTTTGTTTTCCCACTGAAATCCATTTGCTTTCCCAATAAAATAATTCATATGTTTCACCCTCTTTCAAATATACCTTTTCGGAAAAATCAGTTGTTTCTTTGGTAACTCTTTTTGTGGTTGAGGCTATTTTCAGATCAATAGGACTATTAGCTTCCGGCCTGTTTTCTTCAACTTCTCCGTCTTTTGATAAAATAAACTGATTACCTGCCGGTATAATTTCGCCATTTATGAACAATGCAGGAAGGTATGCTATGTCTGTTCCCATATCTGAATATTTGACCATGCCCTCATCTTCTATAAAACTCCAGTGTATGGCTTTCCATTCGCCGGTATTAAATACACAGATATAAGCAAAACGTGTACTGTCGGGGATTTTTTTGGTTAATTGAAGTTCAACATCCGAGACAGGAACATATTCGCGTGTAACATCTACAATTCCATTTCTGTTAATATATGGAGGAGCTTCCTCCCAATCCTCTTTGATTTCAGCCAGAGATTCGGGTTGAAGAGAAAATGTTTTTCTATAAACTTTTGCTTTCGCCTGGTTTAATTTATACTTACCTGGATTAGCTTCACCTCCCATAAAGATTACTATCTTACCATCAGCCCCCAGAACTGCATTCCATGCATGATTGTTCCCCGATTTTGCCCAGTAGGGAGTAAAATCGCTCATGACGGGCACACCATTTGCACGCATTGCATAAATGGCCAGATTGGTCATGTCTTCACACCGCCCCATTTTACCCTCCACCATTTCAGTTAATCCCAGGTCAGTAGCATGCTCATAAAAGCGGGGGTCAAACCTGAACCAGGATTTAATGTCATTATTGATCCAGTTGCATACTTCAACCGGGTCATTTTTATTCACTATTGAATCATTCAGCCAGGAATATTTATTTAAAAAATATTCTCTCCAGTCTTCAAGTGGCTCATTTGTGCTGCGATAAGGTAAAATATATTCACTAAACTCATTAAAATCCAGGAAATTAGTCCAGCTATTATTTTTCCAAACATTATATGCCTGATCAATGGTGTTGATCAGATAATCTGCAGAGATGATTTCATAGTCATATTTTAGCTCAACTCTCTGCTGATGTAGCTTTCCACGAAACTTAACAATGGAATCCCATGCACGCGTCATAGAACCATAATCTCTGTAATCCAGTGCCGAAAACCCAATTATATTGTCGTCGGAGTCTGAAACCTCAAATTTGGTAAAACTTTTATCCTTCATATTACCTATCAGAAAATATGCTGCCTTTAGTTTTTCTTCGTTCTCTGCAGAGGCATAATTTTCTAATACCCTATCTAATTCTATGCGGTTTGTTCCGGCCTTTTCCAGAATTTCTATTACATTTTCGGGAATTTCATTACTTGTATGAGTACAGGATATTACAAGTAAACTGATAAAAAAGAGTACTAAATTTGTCTTCATTGGTTTATCTTTACGGTGATTTCAAAACAAATTTAACTCATTATCGCTTCATGCCGAAAAAAAAAGGTGAAAATATATATTGTGAAAATCCTTTTCAGTATTCTCGCCTGAAAACCCGGAGAGTATATATTGGTGAAGTTTCTCTGGGCGATAAATTACCCATACGCATACAATCCATGACCAATACTTCTACCAGGGATACCAAAGCCTCGGTTGACCAGTGTATGCGTATAAGCAATGAAGGAGCTGATATAATCCGGCTCGCTGCAATTAATGTTGGTGAAGCTGAAAACCTGGCCAATATCAAAGCTGAATTAAAAACAAAAGGATATAATATCCCCCTGGTGGCAGATGTCCATTTTATCCCGCGGATTGCTCTTATCGCTGCAGGTATAGTTGAGAAGATAAGGATCAACCCCGGAAATTTTATTTCGACAAAAGAAAATAAAGAAAACTGCCTTCAAAAGATTCGCGAAAAACTAATTCCTGTAATATCCAAATGTAAAGAAAACAATACAACTATACGTATTGGTGTTAATCATGGATCTCTTTCACAAAGAATACTTGAGAAATATGGAGATACCCCAAAGGGAATGGTTGAATCGGCTTTGGAATATTTGAAAATATGCCAAAAAGAAGAATTTCATAATCTGGTGTTTTCTATGAAAGCCAGTAATACACGGGTAATGGTGCATGCTTATCGTTTACTGGTAAATCAACTCTTGCTCATGGGGCAGGTTTACCCTGTTCACCTTGGTGTTACTGAAGCCGGTGAAGGAGAAGATGGAAGAATTAAATCAGCTGTCGGAATCGGGACACTTCTGGCAGATGGTATAGGGGATACTCTCAGAATTTCCCTAACCGAAGACCCGGAAAAAGAAGTTCCGGTTGGGAAAAAGTTTGCCACTTATTATGAAAATCTTAAGGCTGGAGTTAAGTCTTTGGTATCTTATGATTACCCGATAAATCCATTCGAATATAAGAAAAGGGAAACCCGGGAAGTATTAAATATTGGAGGAGGAAATATTCCTGTAGTATTGGCAGACATTTCTGAGAATTCTAATCTGAAAAAAGAAGATTTAGCAAAATTTGGATATATATACCGGGCGAAAACAAAACAATGGACAAAAAACGACCGGGCAGTTGATTTCTTGTTTTTAGGGAATAATTTGCCTGATTTCTATCTGCCTGAAGGCTGTTCAGGAATCCTTGATGCTAAAATATGGAACCCTGAAAACGAAACAAATATTAGCATTTATCCCCTCTTTTCTGTGGAGGAATACAAAATATCTAAAACCCACTCTGCCAGGATGAATTTTGTATGGGTAAATACTAACCAATTGGTGTTCGATGACCTTTCCGGGATCATATATGACAAAAACCTGATTTTTATACTTGGGAGTTCCGATAAAAATGGATTTTATGAACAGAGAGCTTTCTTTTCTCAACTCATACATAAAGGATGTAATGTACCGGTAATTTTGAAAAGAAACTATTCCGGTTATGAACCCGAATTGCTTCAACTCATCAGTTCTGCAGATCTGGGTGGACTGTTCCTGGATGGTCTCGGGAATGGAATCTGGCTGGAAGATAATCAGGCTCTTTCCATAGAAGAGAGTTTGTCTCTCTCCTTTGGGATACTGCAGGCATCACGTGTTCGCACCACAAAAACAGAATATATATCCTGCCCTTCCTGTGGTAGAACATTGTTTGATATTCAGATTATTACAGCAGTCATCAGAGAAAAAACCCAGCATCTTAAGGGATTAAAGATCGGGGTTATGGGTTGCATTGTAAATGGCCCCGGAGAAATGGCCGATGCTGATTATGGTTATGTGGGCTCAAGTCCGGGAAAAGTTACCTTGTATAAAAACAAGGAAGTTATCAAAAAAAATATACCTGCAAATACTGCTGTTGAAGAACTTATTGATCTGATCAAGGCAAACGGGGACTGGACAGAAGAGAAGGATGATCTATGAGTGAAAATAGTTTCTTAAAAGTGCTGTTAATTAATTCACACCACAAAAAGGAGGATCTTTTGCTAACCACCCCGGCCCTCGGGTACTCGTGCCACCCCTCCTAAAAAAAAGGAGGGGAATTTAGATTTTTTTTAAATACTTCAAAACCTTCTCCAAATCTCCATTCACCGGAAAATGGAGACACTGAATCCCTAGTTTTTGTGCACTCTGAATATGCTGAGGAGAATCATCTACAAAAAGAGTTTCCCCGGCAATCAATGCATTTTCTTTCAAAACATGCTCAAAAATTTCAGGGTCTGGCTTTCCCATTCCCAGCAAATGTGAATAGTAGTGCTTCTCAAAAATATCAGACATGCTTAGTCCAAAAGTATCGGTAAGCATTCGGGAATAAACTTTCTCATGAAAATAATTCGTATTGCTTAACAAGAAAGTCCGGTAACCAGAATTTATCTCCTGAAGAAATTTTATTTTTTCAGGCTTGAAACCAAGGATCATTGCATTCCAGGCATTTTCTATTGTTTTCGAAGGAACTTTTCTTCCCAGCGCTAGCTCGATATTTTCACAAAATTCTTCCGGACTTAATTTTCCAATCTCAAATTGCCAGAAAATTTTTCTATGTTCTTTATTGTTGATTAATTCTTCCTGGTTGAACCCTATCGCCTCAAAGGCCCGATAAGTTCTGTATACATCAAGGTCCAGCATAACTCCCCCGAGGTCAAATATTATATTCTGAATTACAGGTTTGCTCGTATCCATTAAGAATTATTCTTAATTTTGATTGTCTCATAAAGTTAATAAACCCCGGGAATATTCTGGA
>JAYEGO010000454.1:0-2321 GCA_034659155.1 Bacteroidota bacterium
AACAATTTAATATTGAGGCCTCCAAATTGAATCAGTACCGTATCGATTACCTGATGGTTTACGTTGATCAAGTAGATAATATTTCAAATGAGGAGGTAGATGCTTTTTTAAAGAGTGCACAGAATTACAATAAGAAAATGAGTGCTCTGAAATCAAAGTATTACAAACAGATGAAAAAAGCTCTTTCATCTAAAGTAGCAATCCGGTTTGTTCTGGTTGAAGAGTATATTCAAACAATAATCAAATACCAGTTATTGGAAAGCATGCCCTGGGTTGGAGATGATTTCTAAGAATCGAAGTATTTCAGTCTGATTTATTCAGATAATCTATAATAAAAAACCTTTTGCTACTTGCAAGAGGTTTTTTTTTTAACTTTAAGTTGTGTATAATAAGAACATCAATAAGATCCTCCTCATATCACTACTCTCCATTTTAATTCCGTTATATACCGGGGCCCAAATAACATATTTCCCCGATCTTGAAAAACAGGATTTAGATGATATTTTTATTAAGAAGCTTGAGATAACAGAGCAATTTACCATAATAGATTTCTACTACAGGCCAAATGCTGAAGCATGGATCTGCCTGGACAAAACTTTTTACATAACACCCTCAAGGGTAAGTGACCTGGCCTATATGATTATGGCTGAAAATATAACAATATGTCCTAAAATGCAGAGGATAGGATCAGCATATAAAGATCTTGAATTCAGGGTATGGTTTCCCAGACTTAAGAAAAATATTCGAAAAATTGACGTAGTTGAGGATAAAAGGGACAGGCAGGGAATTAACTTTTATGGTGTTTCTATTATAAATGGGCAGGAAAAACCTATACCTGATAGCCTGGACCATAAAAACAGGAAAAGCTTTGAAGAGTTTTTCTTAGAATATGAAAATTATCTGGATCCCATGGAAGGAATATGGAAGGTAGAACTCTCAAAAACACATTACCGGGATGAACGCGCTA
Organism: Bacteroidota bacterium; assembly: GCA_034659155.1. GTDB lineage: Bacteria > Bacteroidota > Bacteroidia > Bacteroidales > VadinHA17 > JAYEGO01. The sequence goes on from JAYEGO010000454.1 coordinate 968, forward strand.
TAGAAAAAAACTATGATCTTCAGAATCTGGAAATTGCTCTTGTAAGAAATGGAAATGCAATTCATGCATACGACTTGTCAGGAAGATCATTGGAAAGTAATTTCACAAGGGTATCCGGGGGAAAGAGTTATTTTTTCAAAAAATACTTTAGGGAAGTTAACCAGGAAGTATCTTCATACATAAAATTTCCTGATGGAAAGAAATTTGATCTTGATATAACTATCCCTGAAAATATGGCAAGATATGAACTCTTAAAAAATTTCTTTCCGCATGATAAAATTGTATATAATCATAAGTTCACAAAAGATTTTCCTCCCCTGAAACAATAGCAGGCAGAACCCTTATTGAAATTTAAGCATCTGGAAATGAGAATAGATATAATTACCGTACTTCCTGAATTGATCCAAAGCCCTCTGGACCATTCAATAATAAAGAGGGCCAAAGAAAAGGGGCTGGTTGAAGTGGTAGTCCATAATCTTAGGAATTATACCAAAGATAAACACAAAACAGTGGATGATTATGCCTTTGGTGGAGGAGCAGGAATGGTTATGAAAATCGAACCACTTGCACGGGCTATTGAATCTCTTAGCTCTGAAAGAGATTATGATGAGATTATATATACCACCCCGGATGGAATGCCATTTTCACAAAGCAGGGCAAATACATTATCTCTTTTGAAAAACGTAATTATCCTGTGCGGTCATTATAAAGGAATTGACCAGAGAATACGGGATCACTATATTAGCATGGAGATCTCTATTGGCGATTATGTACTGTCGGGTGGAGAGCTTGCTGCAGCAATTATTACAGATGCTATTGTACGCCTTATCCCCGGTGTAATTTCTGATGAAACTTCTGCCCTAAGCGATTCTTTCCAGGATAATTTACTGGCCCCTCCTGTTTACACACGTCCTGCAGAATACAAAGGCTGGAAGGTGCCGGAAATTTTATTGTCAGGTAATACAAAGGAAATTGAAAAATGGCGATTTGAACAATCGCTTGAAAGAACCAGAAAGTTACGCCCTGATTTGTTGGAGGAAAATGATTAGTTTGGATTTAGTTTAAAACCCCTCTGTCCTTTCCCTCCGGTCAAGGACATCTCCCCCTGCCTGCCGGCAGGCAAGGCTTGGCAGGGGAGAAGCTAATACAAGCTATACTTTTTCAGCTCTCCCCCTGTATTAGGGTGAGTTACTTCGACGCAGTCGGAGGGAGGGGGTTATTAAAATGACTCCTGTTTTGTGCAATGGGTCACCCACCTTTAGATTTTCATGTTAAGCAGCTGAACTTGCGATGGTGATGGCTGTAAAATTTTGAATTTAACTTGTTGTGACTTGGGTAATATATATCGAAGCTG
>JAYEGO010000455.1:0-2317 GCA_034659155.1 Bacteroidota bacterium
CTTCATTATAAACACAAATTATTGCTGAAGTTTTCATTCTTCTGATTTTTTGTATTTAATAATGGCATCATTGGCAGCACTTCTTCCTGTTTCAATTATTTCTTCTGATTTATAAAAGTCAAATGTCCCAAAATCCTGTCTCGAAACATTAATCATAATATCCGGCTGATACTGTTCCAGTATCAATTCTGATATTCTATGAACCATCAGGCTTGAAGTTTTATTTATCAGATTAAAATATCCCACATGATCTTTATCGCTTTTAGGAATTATGTGGTTTATTCTTTTGTAAATAGTTTTAAGATACTTTGATTGATTATTAGTGTCAGTTTTAGTTACGGCTTCTTTCTTTTCAGGGCTTGGTATTCGTGAATTAACATCTACAACGACCAGTAAATCATTGAATTTTCGCTCAATCCTATTAACCGGAATAGGATTGAGGACTCCTCCATCAATTAATTGCCAGTTGTTTAGTTTGAAAGGAACAAAAACCGAAGGAATAGAAATTGATGCTCTTATTGCTTCGTATAAGCTCCCCGATGTGAAAACAATTTCCTGTTCGGACAGGATATCCGTTGCAATAGCAGAATAAGGAATATTTAAATCTTCAATATTAGTATCCGGGATCAATTCCTTCATTTCTTTTATAATTTTATCCCCTTTAACAATACCTGAAGTATTAATAGTAAAATCTACAAGCTTAAAAACATCCATTTTATCTAAGGAACACATCCATTCTTTATAAATTTCAAGTTGCCCGGTAGCGTACATTCCCCCTACCAATGCACCCATAGATGTTCCGGAAATAGATGTAATATTAAATCCATTGTTCAGCAATTCCTCAATGACTCCGATATGTGCCACTCCTCTGGCTCCTCCGCTGGATAATACTAAAGCAACATCTTTTTTCATATTTTATAAGTTCTATTGTTTTAATTTTCTAACAGTAAACTCATCATCTGAAAGCCCCTGATCGAAAACCACTTCACTTGTGATCATTTTTGTTGAATGGTTTTTCTTTAAGTCTTTCATTAATATTTCTTTTGCGCTCCAATAATTTCCTACTTTTTCATATTGATAAGTTGCTTCTTTGATCTTATTTCCTCCCTTATCAAAATATTCAGAAGTTACCGGATAAAAATCTTGTTTATTGACTTTAAGAAGCTGTTTTGAATAATCAGTTTTCAAACCTGGTTTAGGTATCATCTTTAATGTATAAGTTTCATCATCCTGATCTATTAGCTCAGGATCATATTTTAAAGAAAGAAATTCAGCTTCCATATCATCATATGAAAAATCTGTTCCGGCAAATTTCTTGTTCTTTACATGCGAGGCGATCCTTCTCTCTTTTTCATAAGCTGGCATATATATGTACATTACATCATTGGGTAAGGAGAGGAAGGCTATACCGGCCTGTGATGCAGGGCTTGTAAAACGGAATAAGCGCATATCATTCCCTTTCTGTATAACATCTGCTTCACGCTTGCTTTCTTCTCCGTGCTTATCGATCAGAATTATGGTTACTTTGTTTTGCTGATCTTTTGCAGAATAAAGTACTCCGTCGACTTTTTGAAGAATCTCACTGGCATCTTGTGCGTTAGCATTAAACCCTGCCAACAGGATTATAATACTTGCAATTATTAATATTTCTAAATTTCTCATTTTACTTAAATTTTAATATTTATAAATCTGATTAATTGTCGTTTTTACTATACACTAATGAACGCACCTTCTGTGCCCATTCCAAATGTGATAATGTATTATTAAATTCCTGGTAATGGATGGGTTTGTTTATTTTGACTTTTATTGTCTTCCCCTTTTTTCTAAATAACTCCCTGGGCAGGAGCATCAACTCAATATTTGTCTTTATTCTGAAAATACACCTGAAGATATAAATCCCATAAAACAGAATGGAATTTCTTCCATAAAACCTGATTGGAACCACATCCCTTTGGTTTGAAATGGCTTTATTTATAAAACTTTTTTTCCAATGTTTATCCTGGATTTTAAATTTGTAAACTCTTGAAACCAATCCATAAGGGAAATGAGTAATTGGAATATCCGAAGCATATACTTTGTCTAATTCGATTATGTGTTTTTTTCTGTTTTTATCAAAAACGCTCACATCGACAATTATTGGCCGTAAATTGGGTACAAACCGAAATGCCTCGTTACCTATGGCTTTTAATTTACCATATTTTTTTCCTACAATATATGTTAGTATTAAACCATCCAGTAATCCGAAAGGATGATTGGCAACAAAAACACATCTTCCATTATCGGGTAAATTTTCTTCGTCTTCTATTTCTATTTTAAT
>JAYEGO010000456.1:0-9529 GCA_034659155.1 Bacteroidota bacterium
AAAAATACTATAATCTAGCCAAAATCAAAATAGATCCTCTGAATACCAGCCTTGAATTAATTAAGCAAATATTAACTGCTTAACCCGATTTATTCCATGCTGTCTATAGTTTGGGGTATAAGCCAGGAACAATAACAAACTTATTTATTAGCAGTAAAATCACTAAGCCCGGCATTCATGCCGGGAGTTAAGTAACCATGCAATTACGGACTTTAGCCCACCACCTTTTTAATTCCAAAGCTGTCAGGTCTTGCAGACCCTGACAGGTTTTAATATCCTGGATTGAGGGCTCTGAGCAAATACTACTTATAAAAGATCGACTAATATAAATAAATACTCGTCAGACCACTTTTAGTTCAGCCAGACGAGTAAAAATATATGATTTTGCCCATCCTTAACCAATAGTGGTCAGACGAGTTACTCATAACACTCACCCCTTCTTGCCCTACGCCTTATGCCCTATGCCCTGCGCCCTCTTTCTTCTTTTCTTTCCATTCTTTATTTGCATCCAGGTGAAGATACCGGCTCAAGTACTTTACACCAATATAAAAAGGAATTGTATCTATAAGGGCAGAAACAACTTTATACACATAATTTGACAGAATAAGTATAACAAGCCCATGAATAACAGTCTCGCCAGGGTGAATGCTGATGGCTTCCCTGGCATAGAAATATGTGATTGTTATCACTGCAAGTGAGTCTACCATTTGACTTGTAAGCGTAGAACCATTATTCCTCAACCATAGCATTTTTCCCCTGGTGAGTTTCCGGATATAGTGAAACAAAGAAACATCTACAAATTGAGCAGTTAAATAAGCAATCATGGAAGCTATTGTTGCTCCAAATGTCCATTTTCTGATTTGAAAAAAAGTATGATTTGGATCGGTCAATGCAGGGAGTCCGTTTTCCATTATTTCAGGATGAGGTGGAAGCACTCCCCCTATCCATAAAATAAACAAAACCCAGATATTTAATATAAGTCCGATCCAAACAACTGTGTTTGCACGTTTTTTACCATATAATTCGCTGATAAAATCAGTGCAAAGAAAAGTAATCGGGTACGGAAGTACACCAACAAAAACGATAAATGGGATTTGCCGGCCAAAAATTTCAAATGACAGGTCAATTTGCCTGGATATTCCCAGGATATTTAGAATGCCCAGGGTACCAAGAAATAAGCCTGCAAGGATAAGAAAAACTACTTCTCTCCTCCTGCTTATCTTCCTATTTACCTGATCACCAAAATCAAACATCTTTTTAAATATTGTATCGTCCTAAAAAAAGTTTACAGGTTTAGACTTCTAAATTAACTGTTTTTCTATAATAGTTTTTCCATTATTCCTTGTTTTTTTGTATTTATTATTCTAAAAGAGGTACTTTTGTTCCTCGAAAAAACATGTGAAATTATTAATCTGATAGTAAAATAGTAAGCCAGGTGCTGCAAATAGAGGATACTATAATCAGCAGGGATGTATTTGAGCAGAAATTCAAATGTGATCTTGAAAAATGCAAAGGAAATTGCTGTGTTTATGGTGATTCAGGGGCACCTCTTGAGGAAGATGAAGCTCAAATCCTTGACAAAATCTATCCAATAGTAAAACCGTACATGCGTTCTGAAGGAGTTCAGGCAATTCAGGAAATTGGGACCAGTATGGTTGATAAGGACGGAGATCTGGTAACTCCGCTGATTAAGGGCAAAGAATGTGCCTATACACAGGTAAAGGATGGAATCTTTCTTTGTGCAATTGAAGCAGCCTTTTTTGATAAGAAAACAAGGTTCAGAAAACCCATTTCCTGTCATTTATTTCCTGTACGCACAAAAAAACTCAAAGATTTTACTGCAGTTAATTATGAAAAATGGAATATTTGCAGGGATGCATGGGAGCTTGGGGCAAAAGAGGACTTACCTGTAGTTGATTTTCTTAAGGAGTCTCTTATTAGAAAATTTGGTAAGTCATGGTATAAGAAATTGAGAATTGCTGCTAATGAACTACATAAAATAAACTAAACTCACTTAAATTAAAACTTTTCAAATTATGGAAATGATAAAAAAATACATTGAAGAGAACAAAAGTCGTTTTCTTGATGAGCTTTTTGATCTTATTCGCATTCCATCCGTCAGTGCAAAGGAGGAAAATAAAGAGGATATGAAAAAAGCAACCGAGTATATTAAGAAATGCATCCTGGATGCCGGTGCAGATAAGGCTGAAGTAATATCAACGGAAGGACATCCTGTTGTTTATGCAGAAAAGATAATTGATGCCAATGCACCTACCGTTCTTGTTTATGGACATTATGATGTGCAACCGGCTGAACCGCTTGATCTTTGGGATTCTCCGCCTTTCGAGCCTGAAATCAGGGATGGTAAAATATATGCCCGTGGCGCAGACGATGATAAAGGTCAAATGTTTATGCATTTAAAGGCATTTGAATTAATGATGAAAACCAATACCCTTCCCTGCAATGTGAAATTTATGATTGAAGGAGAGGAAGAAGTTGGTTCTCCAAGTTTAAGAAAGTTTTGTGTTGACCATAAGGAGAAATTGGCCTCCGATGTTATCCTTATTTCCGATACTACTATGATTGCTTCAGACATACCTTCTATAACAGTTGGGTTGAGAGGATTGAGTTATATGGAAGTGGAAGTAACCGGACCAAACAGGGATCTTCATTCAGGTCTTTATGGGGGAGCTGTATTGAATCCAATTAATGCTCTTACTTCTATGATAGCCTCCCTTACAGATGAGAATAACCATATTACAATCAAAGGGTTTTATGATGATGTGATGGAAGTTAGTGATGCAGAAAGAAAGGAAATGGGGAAAGCCCCATTCAAGCTGGAAGAATATAAAAAGGCCCTTGATATTGCAAAAGAAGTTGGGGAAGCTGGCTTCTCAACAAAAGAACGTACAGGAATAAGACCATCACTTGATGTGAATGGAATTTGGGGTGGTTACATAGGAGAAGGAGCAAAAACAGTTCTTCCGTCTAAAGCATATGCAAAAATTTCTATGAGACTTGTCCCAAATCAAAAATCAAAAAAAATTGATAAGCTTTTCGAAGATCATTTTAAATCAATAGCTCCTGAAGGGGTTACTGTAAAGGTTAAAAGTCTTCACGGAGGGGAAGGATATGTGAGTCCAATTGATACTACAGCTTACCTGGCAGCAAGTAAGGCTTGTGAAACCAGTTTCGGAAAAAAACCTATCCCGGTCAGAAGTGGAGGGAGTATTCCAATTGTTTCCGATTTTGAGGAAGTATTGGGTGTAAAATCAATTCTGCTGGGCTTTGGACTTGATTCCGATGCCATACATTCTCCCAATGAGAATTATCCATTATTCAATTTCTTTAAGGGAATTGAAACCATACCTCTTTTTTACCGGAATTATGCTGAGTTAATGAAATAATTCTTCCGGGTAGTTTATTATGTTTAACATGTTCTTAAATTCTCCTCCTTTTTAAAGGAGGAGTACGCTGGCGAATTAGTTAATCCTTCATTTTTCAGCCAATTCCAAATTTGGTTTATAAAAAATCTGCTGTGAAAATTTATCTGAAAAAAAGCACCATGCCTGCCCGGCAAACGGACGGGCTTCAGCATGGTGTTCAAAGCAGTGTACATATCATAAATAGTGCGCTTTAGCGTACTTTCTCAAAAACAAAAATCATCATTATATTCCAATATTCCGTCATTCCATTCCATAATTTAGGCATAAAAATTGATAAATACTGGACAAAACAGGGGGTATGTTAAATAAAAGTTGATAAAAAATCTGAATCTGGATCAAAAAACAGGGGGGTGTCATTGAAAAAGTGTTATTTTTGACAAATTCTAATAAAATATTTATATTATAATGGCTGAATTACGATTTAAAGCACTGGAAGAAGTTTTCTCACGTAAAGCAAAAATTGTAAAATTTCCCTCAAATGAAGTTTCAGATTTTTTTGGTCAGAATGTTTTTGATCGCCCGAAAATGGAAAAGTTTTTGAATAAGGAGGCTTTTCGGAGTGTTATGACTGCTATTAACGAAGGGGCATCAATTGACCGAAAGATGGCGGAGCAGATAGCGATTGGAATGAAAGCCTGGGCTGTTGGAACAGGTGCCACACATTATACCCATTGGTTTCACCCTCTTACGGATGGTACTGCAGAGAAGCATGATGGCTTTATTGAATTTGGAGAGCTTGGAAATATGATTGAGAATTTTTCAGGAGAGTTATTGGTTCAGCAGGAGCCTGATGCTTCAAGCTTTCCAAGTGGAGGCTTAAGAAATACTTTTGAAGCTCGTGGATATACTGCCTGGGATGTTTCCTCGCCGGCATTTATTGTGGATACTACCTTATGTATTCCAACAGTATTTGTTTCTTATACAGGTGAAGCCCTGGATTATAAGACTCCTTTATTAAAGGCACTGAATGCAATTGACCGGGCTGCGGTGGATATTTGCCAGTATTTTGATAAGAATGTTTCAAGAGTACAGGCCAACCTTGGTTGGGAGCAGGAATATTTTCTAATTGATGATGCCCTGTATAATGCCAGGCCTGATATTATACTTACAGGAAGAACTCTTATGGGACATGGCTCATCAAAGGATCAGCAATTAGACGACCATTATTTTGGATCTATTCCGGAAAGAGCAGGTGCTTTTATGAAAGATTTTGAGATTGAAGCGTATAAGCTTGGTATTCCGGTTAAAACCAGGCACAATGAAGTGGCTCCAAACCAGTTTGAATGTGCTCCAATTTATGAAGAAGCAAATCTTGCTAATGATCACAACCAGCTGATCATGGACCTTATGAAGAGGATTGCGCGCCATCATAATTTTCGGGTACTCTTTCATGAAAAACCATTTGCCGGCATTAATGGTTCAGGAAAACATAATAACTGGTCTCTCCAGACCAATACAGGTGTCAACTTATTATCTCCGGGGAAAAATCCAAAAGGGAACCTGCAGTTTTTAACTTTTTTGGTAAATGTTATAAAAGCAGTGCATGATAACCAGGACCTGATTAGGGCGAGCATTCTTACAGCAGGGAATTCGCACAGATTAGGAGCAAATGAAGCCCCTCCATCAATTATATCTGTTTTTCTTGGCTCTCAATTAAGTTCAACCCTTGATGAAATTGTTGAGAAAGTAAGTAACGGCAAGATGACTCCTGATGAAAAGACCGGGTTGAAATTGGGAATTGGCAAAATTCCTGAAATCTTGCTTGATAATACAGACCGGAATCGTACATCACCATTTGCTTTTACAGGAAACAGATTCGAATTCAGAGCTGTAGGTGCTTCTGCAAATTGTGCTACCGCTATGATTGCTATAAATGTTGCAGTAGCTGATCAATTGATTCAATTTAAGAAAGAGGTAGATTCCCTGATCAAAAAAAATGTAAAAAAGGATGAAGCCATATTCCAAATATTGAAAAAAAATATTCTGGCATCTGAAAAAATCAGGTTCGAAGGAGATGGATATAGTGAGGGATGGAGAAAAGAAGCAGAAAAAAGAGGCCTTTCAAATATCAACTCTGTTCCAGCTTCTATTTCTAAATATCTTAAAGAATCATCAAAAAAAGTCCTGATAGGAAATGGAATTTATATGGAAAAAGAACTGATTGGTCGTGTGGATGTAGAATATGAAAAGTTCACGAAGAAAATTCAGATTGAAGCCCGGGTTCTCGGTGACCTGGCAATAAACCACATCATACCAACTGCCGTTAGCTATCAAAACAAACTGATTCAAAATGTTCAGGGGATGAAAGAAATTTTTCCACCAAGTGTATATGAGGAACTTGCAAGTTCCAGGATTGAATTAATTAAGGAAATGTCTTCCGGGGTGAGCATTATTAAGGAGCAAGTAAAGGAAATGATTGAGGAAAGAAAAGTTGCTAATAAAATTACGGATGAAAGAAAAAAGGCTATAGAGTATGATTCCAAAGTTTTACCATACTTTGAAAAAATAAGATACCAGATTGATAAATTAGAACTTACCGTTGACAATGAAATATGGCCTTTACCCAAATACAGGGAGTTGCTTTTTACAGGTTGATAATAAAAATCGTATCATAATTGAAACTGGAGCAATTTGATCATGTATCCATGCTGGAATAATGGAATAATGGAATAATGGAATATTGGAATAGTCGATTAATTTAAGTATGATCATAAAATTAATTCATATTACTTATTTTTTTAGTTTAATACTTGAGTATCAATCTACGCTTTAGCCTTTTTAATATTGTTTCTTTAACGAGAAAAAATAATTACTTTTAACCTTCGTTAGTTAACTACATCAATTGGTCCCAAGTGGCTTTATATTTTTCTCTAAAAAGAAAGAAATTAATATAAGAACAATGAATTACAAAAGAATTCTGTTTTTTTTATTTTTGGCACTATTATTATCTTCTTCCAATGGATTTGGACAGAAGAAAAAGCTTCAGAAAGCGAATGAGGCATTTGAAGCAGGTGAGTATTTTGATGCCATTGATCTTTATAAGGATGCATATGCTGCGATACGTGAAAAGCCCCTCAAAACAAAAGTTGTTTTTCAAATAGCAGAATGTTACAGGTATACAAATGCCCCGGCTAAAGCTGAACTCTGGTACAAGAAAGCTGTTGGTCAGGATTATCCCGATCCTGTTTCTGTTTTATATTATGCTGAATCTCTAAAGAAAAATGACAAATATGAAGACGCAATGGCCGAATATAAAATTTATAAGGACCTTGTACCTGATGATCCAAGGGGTAACGAGGGGATAACTTCCTGTGAATTGGCTCTTCAATGGATGGAAAATTCAGTCGGTTATGAAGTTCTTGATATGAAGTATTTTAACTCCAGGGATCGTGATTTCTCCCCTGCTTTTGTACGCGATGATTATAAGGCTATTTATTTTACTTCTTCCAGAGATAATGCTGCTGGCAACAAGACACACGGAGCTACAGGTCAAAGTTTTGCCGATATTTTTGAGAGTAAATTAGATCGTAAAGGGAAATGGAGTGTTCCCGTAAATCTGGATGAAAAAATTAACACTGAATTTGAAGAGGGAACTCCTTCTTTGACAGGCGATTACAATACCATGTATTTTACCCGTTGTGAGGTTAGTAAAAGGAAGAAATTGGGTTGTAATATTATGGTTTCAACCCGAACCCCAGATGGTTGGGACAGAGCTCAACCTCTGGACATCTTATCCGATAGTCTTGTTGCTGCACATCCGGCTATTTCAAAGGACGGATTGACCCTGCTGTTTGTTTCTGACATTAAAGGGGGGAGCGGACTTAATGATATTTGGAAAGTGGAGCGATCTGATGTTGGTTCAGACTGGGGAGAACCAGAAAACCTCGGACCTGTAATCAATACGGAAGGGAATGAGCTTTTCCCTTATATGCACACAGATGGAAGTATCTATTTTTCTTCTGACCGGCATATGGGAATGGGTGGCCTGGATATTTTTAAGGCTACTCCTATTGAAGGAGGTGGATGGAATATTGAGAATATGAGGTATCCAATTAACTCTTCAGCTGACGATTTCGGAATTATTTTTGAAGACGAATCAGAGCGGGGATTTTTCAGTTCAACGCGTAAAGGACGTGGCAACGATGATATTTTTGCCTTTATTCTACCCCCTCTGAAATTTAATATTAAAGGAGTAGTTGTTGATCGCCGCACAGAAGCTGTTATACCCATGTCAAAGGTGAAATTAATTGGAAGCGATGGTATAACCATTGAAAATGAAACGGGAGATGATGGTTCATTCAGGTTTTTACTTAAACCGAATACTGACTATATTTTTCTTGCATCAAAACCTGGTTATCTGAATACAAAAGGCCGGGAGACTACAAAAGGTCAGGAAAAAAGCAAGAATTTTCGGATGACCCTGGAATTGGCAGCCATTGATAAGCCCATAGAACTACCCAATATTTTTTATGATTTTGGGAAATATGACCTGCGACCTGAATCTATGGTGGCCCTCGATCGCCTGGTAGAAGTTTTGAACGATAATCCAAATATTACTATAGAATTGGGGTCTCATACAGATATTCGTGACACCGAAGAATTTAATTTCCAGTTATCACAACAAAGGGCACAGGCAGTTATTAACTACCTTATCAGTAAAGATATTGCTGCTGATCGTCTGACAGCAAAAGGATATGGAGAGTCTCAACCAAAAATTATGGATGGAAAAACTGCCAAACTTTATCCATTCCTGGAAGAAGGAGCGGTTCTTAATGAAGCTTTTATCAATGCACTTAGCAGCAGAGAGGAGCAGGAAATTGTACACCAGCTTAATCGAAGAACTGAAATGAAAGTCTTGCGCACCGATTATTCTCCAGTAGAATAAATGAATGATAAATTTTAGGGGGCTGTCTTAGAAGTACATTTATTAACATGGTCGTGAGTTAGTTCAGATTGAACTAATCATTCATCAGTTCCGATAATAATAGTTTCAATAAAATATTTTTAGAACAGTTGGTAACAAAAAATCCAAGTCCCGTAGGGACGAAATATTAGTTAGCCCACAATATGATATACAAATTAGAATAGAGCCTGTTACTAACTTTTAAGAAAGCATTTTTGTATCCATGAAAGAAAGATATAGCCGCAGAGGAGTTTCTGCATCTAAAGAAGATGTTCATAAGGCAATTGCCCACATCGACAAAGGGATATTCCCCAATGCTTTTTGTAAAGTGATACCCGATATTTTAGGACAGGATCCGGAATATTGCAATATAATGCATGCTGACGGGGCAGGCACCAAGTCTGCACTTGCATATATGTACTGGAAGGAAACTGGTGACCTGAGTGTATGGAAAGGAATTGCCCAGGATGCCATTATTATGAATACAGATGATTTACTTTGTGTAGGGGCTACCCAAAACATCATGTTATCATCTACAATTGGAAGAAATAAAAATCTGATTCCGGGTGAAGTTATTGCAGAAATAATTCAGGGCACTGAAGAGGTTCTTGAGAATTTACGAGAACTGGGAATTTCCATTTATTCTACAGGAGGTGAAACTGCAGATCTTGGTGATCTGGTGCGAACAATTATTGTGGATTCAACTGTTACCGCCAGGATGAAAAGATCAGATGTGATTGATAATTCTGGGATCCGGGCCGGTGATGTTATTATAGGACTGTCTTCGTCAGGGCAGGCAAGCTATGAAAACGAATATAACAGTGGAATAGGTAGCAACGGACTTACATCGGCCCGCCATGATGTTTTTCACAATTACCTTGCAGGTAAATACCCGGAAAGTTATGATCCTGATGTGCCAAAAGATCTGGTTTATACCGGGAGTTATAAGTTGCTTGATAAACTGGAGAGCCTTGGACTGGATGCCGGGAGACTGGTACTCTCACCCACACGCACTTATGCACCGGTAATTTTGAGAGTTCTGGAAGAGTTCAGACCTGATATTCATGGCCTTATCCATTGTTCCGGAGGTGCACAAACAAAGATCCTGAATTTTGTTTCAGCTTTGCATATTGTAAAAAATAATATGTTTGATATTCCTCCTTTGTTTCGTATAATTAAG
>JAYEGO010000457.1:0-2312 GCA_034659155.1 Bacteroidota bacterium
TGCTGTTTTTAGAGAAAGTTGAAAAGAATATTTTAAACAGGTAACATGAAAAGAGACACCAAAATAATTCTATCAGGCCTTTTTTGCCTGATCACCGTCATCTCCTTTGGTCAGCAGAAAATAGATCTGTCTGCTGAATTCAAGGAGAAGCAGTTCAAAGCTGTAAACCGAACCATATCCCTTTTAGAGAACCACGCCGAAGCTGTTGAGATGGATGCAGTAGAGGGTGATGGACTGGGTATACTTGAAGAGATAGCATTTAAAAAAGGAACCATAGAAGTTGAGCTGCTGGGAGAAAATGTACCGGGCAGAAGCTTTATTGGAATCGCTTTCAATATTCAGGACGAGGAGACCTATGAAGTGATCTATTTCCGGCCATTTAATTTTGTGGCAGAGGAGCAGATCAGGAAAAGCCACATGGTCCAGTACATCTCTCATCCTGAGTATACCTGGAGAAAACTCCGGGAGGAGAGGACGGGGGAGTTCGAGAATGAAATTCCTATTCCTCCCGATCCGGATGACTGGTTCAAAACCACCATTCAAATATCGGAAGAAGAGGTGAAGGTATACGTGAATAAGAGTTCCAAACCTGTGCTGGTAATTGACAGGTTATCCGAAATAAAATCAAAGAAAATAGGACTCTGGACAGGTCACAACTCTTCAGGACGGTTCCGGAATCTGGTCTTATTTATCGAGTAATACCTTTAATCATCCATAGTTTCATTCTGCAAAATGAAACATTACGAGTAAATTTCATTGTCTATAATGAAATAATAAGTATATTTGTACTTATTAACCATGAATTATGAAGCGATTACAAGAGTCATCGAGTAAGAGCATCCGTGAAGCACCGGAAATATTTACCAGATTTTTGATGAATGATATTAACTGGAACAACCAGTTGATAGGTATTAGTGGAGCCCGGGGAGCAGGTAAAACCACTTTGCTTTTGCAATACCTGAAAAAGAATTTTCAATTTGATGAGGAGGTACTCTACATATCTTTGGATGATATATATTTTGCAGAAAACACATTGATTGAATTTGCCGAACAATTTGAAAAAGAAGGAGGTAAATTATTGGTTCTTGATGAGGTTCATAAGTACAAATATTGGTCTCACGATTTAAAGTTGATATACGACAGATTTGGTTCATTGAAAGTAATATTCACCAGTTCATCGGCACTTGAGATATACAAAGGATCACATGACCTGAGTCGTCGACTAATATTATATTATTTGCCAGGTTTATCATTGCGTGAGTATTCGTTGTTTGAATATAATATTGATTTACCCGTGTTGACAATAAATGATGTACTTAAACGTACCAGGGAGATATCCATGAGTTTACCCCCGGATATTAAGCCCATAAAACTATTTAAGGAGTATCGGGAGTATGGTTATTATCCCTATTTCACAAAGAGCATCGATTCTTATAGAATACAATTGCTAAGCACCTTGAATGTAGTTATGGAGAGTGACCTGCCAGCTATTTTTAATATTGATTTTAAATCAGTTCTGAATCTAAAGAAACTGGTTTCAATCATAGCCAGGTTGGTTCCGTATAAACCAAATGTCAGGAAACTGGCTGAGCAAATTGGAGTTACATGGGAGACCTTGTTAAGATACCTGTTCTATCTTGAAAAGGCACAGATTGTTAAATGGATTGGGAGAGATACTCATGGAATTAACTATCTGAATAAACCCGAAAAGCTATATCTTCAGAATACCAACCTGATTTACGCCCTCGCGGAAGAATCTGCCAATATTGGAGCTATCAGAGAAACATTTGTTCTCAATCAATTGTCAGTGAATCATACCATGACATACCCTGGATCGGGAGACTTTCTCCTGGATGGAAAGTATACACTTGAAGTTGGTGGTAAAAATAAATCTCTTAGCCAAATCAGGGGAATCAATGATGCATATCTAGTGAAAGATGACATCGAATTTGGTGCGGAGGGAATAATACCTCTATGGATGTTTGGACTGCTTTACTGAGGATTCAATAACCCATCCAGGTCATTCGACATTTTGTTATTCTGGAGGTACGGATCCTGAAACTGGACTGCATATTCCTGTAATTCTGTGCCCAGCTCTTTAACCACTGCCTCATTTCCTGGCTCATGAATATAATTGATCAACTCATCTGGATCCTGTTCCAGATCAAGCAACCATGGATCGTCGTCTGCCGAAAGGATCAGCTTATAGCGGCTGGAAAATGCTCCGATCCAGGTCCCGTCACTATCGGTTCCTGTACTTCTTACAAAAGCAATATCTGCAATTTCGTTCCTGGTGCCTGGATCAGTGATTA
>JAYEGO010000458.1:0-2308 GCA_034659155.1 Bacteroidota bacterium
TAATATACATACAGGTTGCATACAGGATAGATGACCAAAAAACCCATGATCGTGAGTTTGGTAATTTATTGAAAATCAATGATAATTACAGGAAAATAGTTGTTACTATGGATGATTACATTGAAGGATCGTATGAAGGAATTGAACATATTCATATCAGGGAATTCTTATTATCGAAGTTTTAGTGGTTTAAATTATTGATGATGCAAATACCTTTTAATCAATTTGAGCAGCACATCCATGAAACCATTCTTAAAAGAGGGCTTTCCTATTTTAATAATGGCCGTGTGCAACCTCATGAAGAGTTAAGTCCGGGTTATTATGAGGCAATTGTTGAAGGATCAGATAATTATATTGTGCGATTAAAAATTCAGAATGAATTAATCGTTGATTATAGCTGTACTTGTCCATATGATTTTGGCCCATATTGCAAACATGTTGTTGCATTACTCTTTTATTTACAACAGGATACTTTGGATCTTGAACCTAAAGTTGTGCCTTCTAAGAAACCTAAAAAGAAACGGAAAACAGTTATTGAACAATTGGATGAAATTCTTGCAGAAGTTCCGGTTGACGCCTTGATTCATTATTTGAAGACTCAAGCCTTAAATAATCCATCCTTTAGAAGGTCATTTATAGCCGCTTTTGCCCATTACGGAAAAGCTGAATCAAAATCAACGTATGCGCAGCAACTCCGGGCGGTAATATATTCAGCAAAACAAAAACATGGATTTATAGAATACAGATCAGTATATCAAGTTGGCAAGGCTGCCCATGACTTGCTGGAGAAAGCATCAGGTCATATTGCTGAAGGGAATTTTCATAGTGCATTTTATATTTCCACGGCAGTATTGGAGGAAATGAACAAAGCACTGAATTTTGCAGATGATAGTGATGGTGACATCGGTGATTCAATACGGTTTTCAATGGACGTATTATATGAGTTGGCTTCTCAGGAATTACATGATGATCTTAGAAAAGTGATTTTCGATTATGCATTGAAGACTTTCAATAAGAAGATATTTGCCGGATGGGATTGGCATGTAGATATGCTTGATCTGGCATCACTACTTCATATTTCAGAAAAAGAAGCAAATAAACTATTAAAGTTAGTTGATGAGTACGAAGGATCACAGTATGAAGAGAAGGAATTACAGCAAATCAAATATAATATTCTGCAAATGCTTGGAGGACCTGAAGCTGAACACTATCTTGAGGAGAATATTGTTAATCCTTCATTAAGAAAAATAGCTTTAGAAAAGGCCTTTAGCCGAAAAGATTATAATATGGCTATTCAAATCGCAGAAGACGGCATAGAATGTGATGCGGAGGATAAACCCGGATTAGTTTACGATTGGTATGACTGGTTATTGAAAATCTATATTGCTTTGGACGATAATGCTAAGGTGATTGAAACAGCCCGTCACCTTTACCTGAATTCCCGTGATAAAAATCAATGGTATTATGATACTTTAAAAGCGTATGTTGAAGAAGAAGATTGGTTTGATTTTGTTAAAGAACTAATCTGTGAAATTAATAATCGAGAACGTTGGATGGATATATTTCTGATTGAAGAAATATACAAGAGAGAAAAATATTGGGATCGTTTGCTGCAATTACTAAAAGACAATATTTCCTTAAACCGGATCAATGAGTATGAAGAATATTTGATGCCAGATTATTCTGATGCACTTATTATATTATATAAGGATGAAATTGTTAACTACCTAAGTAAAAATACTGGAAGAAATTATTATCAGGAAGCATGCCGGTACATAAGGAGGATGACTAAATTGGGTGGTAGGGAAGAAGCTGATAAACTGATTGATTACCTGAGAAATAAATATCCTGCCAGGAGAGCCTTGCAAGAAGAGTTGTACAAGGTGTGATTTCAATAAGCTGTACCTTAAGTACTTTTACTTGTATAACTTATGTATAACCTTAAAAATAAAAAAGGCTCGTATCTTATTGTGATACAAACCTTTATGAGAGATTGTTGTGGGCCCACCAGGACTTGAACCTGGGACCACCTGATTATGAGTCAGGTGCTCTAACCAACTGAGCTATAGGCCCGGATAATGTACAATTCTGTATTTATAATTTAGAATGTACAATTGGGATTGCAAAGATACAAAAGTCCTATTTAGATTTCAAATTCATAATTCTCATTCTTATTCCATGTTCAATGTTCCATGTTCGCTATTTTCTGTTCTTTTTCTTATCTTTGGTTAAACAATGAACCCCAAAAACCTTGCTTTATGAAAAATGCAACAAAACTCCTCTGCCTTGTATTTGTTATCTTCTTCAT
>JAYEGO010000459.1:0-2298 GCA_034659155.1 Bacteroidota bacterium
CACCTTTACTGTGTCGTCTGATTCTATCATCTAGATTGTTGGTATGTCCGGTATAGTACGTATTATCAGCACACTTTAAAATGTATACATATTCCATTGGTTACAGCTTTGTGGGCTCCGTCCACCGGAGCCTGCCATAGTTCTAAATATATTTAAACTTAAGAGAAATTGTACAAAGATAAAAAAGCCCGCCGTCGTCCCGAAAGAATCGGGACTATGGCGGGCGAAGGTGGGCCCAGCTGGGCTCGAACCAGCGACCCCCTGATTATGAGTCAGGTGCTCTAACCAGCTGAGCTATGGGCCGGGTGACTATCTCCTTATCCCTCATGCAATTATCAAAAAAGTGGATTCAACATCTGATAACGAATTCCTAAATCTTATATATTTGGTTCAAACATAGTTTCAAGTTTATGGGAACTATCAAAGTGGTTATCAGGAAATGTAGAAAGCTGAAAGACGGCAGATATCCACTAGCTATCAGGCTTACTCATAACAGGAAAGTAAAATATATTTTCACAGGGTATTCTGCATTGGAAAATGAATGGAAAGGGGAATACCCAACCTACCTTAATAACAAGCATCCAAATCAAAATGAATTGAATCAACATTTATTCCAATTGTATTCAACTGCTATTAGCCGTCAATTGAAATTGGAACAGTTAAGGAAACCATTTACTGTTCGTGATTTACACTCTAAAATTGTTCAAAAGAGTTCTTCAAAAACCCTATTTGGGTTTTCAAAGGAAGTAATTGATAAACTAATTAAAGCCGAAAGGATCGGGAATGCAGAAGCCCATAAGACAGCTTTAAATGCTGTCAAAAGATTCTCAAACGGAAAGGATATACATTTTGAAGATATTGATTACAAATGGCTAACTGACTTTGAGACCTATCATTATTCCAGGGGAAATACCCCAGTAAGTCTTGGAGTTTATCTTAGATCAATAAGATCATTATACAACAAAGCTATTAAGCATAATATCGTAAACGAAACTTACTATCCTTTTGGCAGAAATAAATACACTATTCCAACAGGGCCTTCAAGGAAAAGAGCGATATCAAAAGATGATATTATTAAGATAGAACAGTTAGAACTTGAAAAGGATTCATACCTATGGCATGCTCGGAATTATTTCCTGTTCTCATTTTACACAATGGGTATGAATTGGAGTGATATGGCTCACTTGAAAATGAAAAACATAGTTAATGGCCGGATCGAATATATCCGGCTTAAGACAAAAAGAAAAACAGTTAAAGCATTTACTGTCAAAATCAATTCAAAGATTCAGGAAATACTATCCCATTTTACTCATGGAAAAAAAAAGGAACAATATATATTTCCAATAATAAGACGGAAAGATAGCTCATTCATTGTTAGAAAAGACATTAAGAACCGGCTTAAACTATATAATAAATACCTTGAAAGGATAGGAAATTTATGCGACATAGAAGAAAAATTAACATCATATGTTAGCCGTCATTCATGGGCTACAATTGCCAAAAAATCAGGAGTTGATATTAGCCTTATATCAGATGCTTTGGGGCATCATGATTCACAGGTTACAAGGACTTATTTGGATAGCTTTGGCAGTGAAGAAATAGACACCATTAATGAGAGAGTGATTCAATAATACTTTATTCATAAGAAAGTATGATTAGGCCTCAGTCATTGGATTGGGGCTTTTTTTGTACCTTATTGTATCAGGAATGGATTCAATTATAATATTCAATATTTCTACGCTGAGAAAAGTTAAATTTGCCATTAGTATAGTGGTCAAGTGTGATCCAGTTCCCTTTTGAGTCAAAAGTATAGTTAGATTCATTTTTGGAGGTTTTTACACCTCTCGATTCATATTCCTCCATAATTAAGTTGTTCTTATTATCATATACATAGGAAAACTCGCTTATTTTTTCGTTATCCTTATATGAAGCATAGCTCATTGTATTCCCCTTATTATCGTATCTGATTAAAGTATAATCTTTGGAGTCCGAAGAATAGTCCTCATAATGAGTTTCAATTAAGCGCCCTTCTATATTATAAGTATACCAATATCGTTTTGCTAAATCGTCATTATAATAGACTTTTTCATCAATTTTTAAACCTCTGTTTCCATGTTTATATATATGCTTCTCTATATAAGTTTCATCAATTTCTGATTCTATAACTTCTATCAAGTTATTGCTTTTATCATACTTGTATGTACAGGTTGTTATGTCAGCTGGTACTTTAATGTTTCTATTAATCTCTTTTTTAAGGAGACCTTTTAAATTATATGTGAAGTTAATCTTATATTCATC
>JAYEGO010000460.1:0-9455 GCA_034659155.1 Bacteroidota bacterium
TCCTGATAATCCCCTTCATCTTCCCATACCATTTTTGTGAGTGTGAGGCTTACCAGGGTAGTTTCAGATTCATCTGCTGTTCCTTTGTCCATAATCAAGGTCTTTTCATCAGAAGATAGCTCCCATGTCCCAGTATCGGTTTGCTGCATAGCAGTCATAGAATATGTACCATCATCATCAAAACTGAGGGTGCCACCGGTCATAAGTGCTTTTACAAATGTTATCAGATCTAATATATCCTGGGTGTCAGTGTCGGCAGTCATGTCACTGAACCTCCAGGTATGGGCAGTTAACAACTCCTCTTTGCTAAACTCGTCTTCTTTTTCGCAACCCAAAGCTGCAAACAGGAACAATAGTACAAGAACCGGACTCGCTATTTTTAATACTTTTTTCATGACAAAAAAATAAATTAAGGTTTATGAATCAAAGAGATATTGATAGTTTGTACGATATTGAGAATAAAAAGTTCGTCTTTTTTCTGATTTTAATACAAAAAGATATTTTGAAGTAGTAGTTTTAAAAAATAGCTTATTATTTTTAGAGATTCATTCGCAATTCAGCTAGTAATAAACGAGGTGATAAGCATGAGGTTTTTTTCAATTGTGAATTCATAATATATGAACATATTCTCCAGGTTAATATCTCTCCTAAAATCGGGCTTTTCTACCGATAAGTATTATAAATCCATGAACCAGGCATTAAAGCGCCTGAGTGAAGAATATACTATGTTGCATTATCCGTATTATCAGAAAGATAATGATAGTTTTCTTAGCGCTCAAATGAACCTTACTGATTTTTGTATTTCCAGGCTAACTCCAATTAAAGGAAAAAAAGTTCTGGAAATAGGTTGCGGGAATGGGGTTCAGGCAAAGTATATTCTAAGAAAATATTCACCCGCCAGCATGACCGCCATAGATTTGAATTCTACAAATATTGAAATTGCAAACACCGAAGCAGAAAGAAGAGGAATAAAGAATATCCATTTTCAAATTGATGATGCACAAAAGCTTTCTACCATTAAGACCAAATCAATGGATTTTATTCTCAGCATAGAAAGTGCTTTTCATTACCCTGATAAAAGTTCTTTTCTCAAAGAGATATACAGAGTGCTAAAACCCGGAGGGTCTTTTCTCATCGCAGATATTCTGACAATTCCTCGTAAAAACACCACCCTTAGAGGGTTCTGGAAAAGAAAAATGCATTTACATCACTGGTCAAGACACAACTATGAAAATGAATTATTTAAAGCCAGGCTACATATCAACAGTCTCTCAGATATCACGAAAAAAGTAATCCAGGGTTTTGAAAATTACAAGAACTGGCTAAAAAATATGAAAAAGAAAAACTTCTTTGATGATATTTTTGTTAAAATATTTCTTACCATCAATGTTGAATTAAATATGTACCTCCTTCGCTCACGCCGCCAATACTGTGTGATTGTAGGTGAAAAACCTTTTAAAACTTAATCTTATGAAAACCATTATTAGAGTTATAAAAAAGACCGTTATACTGTTTTTTGTTCTGGGACTGGCTGTGCAAATTCTAAGTGCGCAGAGAAAATCTGAGGTAAGCGATGGAAAAATCCGTATGGAATTATTTGGAAAGCATTTAAATATGAAAGAAAGCTCAGCATACAAAGATCTGAACTGGCAATTTCTTGGCCCCACAAATATCAGTGGCAGGTGTACTGATGTTGAAGTAGTTGCCCCCAGGGGAGATAATTACACCATTTATGTTGCAGCTGCCTCGGGTGGAGTTTGGAAAACTGTGAATGAAGGTACTTCATGGGCTCCTATATTTGACCAGGAAGCTTCAACCACAATAGGAGATATTGCCCTGGACCCTCAAGACCCGGATGTGCTTTGGGTTGGCACCGGAGAGGCAAATATTTTTCGCAGTTCCATGGCCGGATCGGGAGTTTACAAAACTTTAGATGGTGGGAAAACATGGAAGCATATGGGTCTTGCAAATACTCTAACCATCTCAAGGATTTTGATCCATCCGGAAAATTCAAATATAGTTTATGTTGCTGCTTCAGGACATGAATGGACAAACAACAAAGAAAGAGGAGTTTATAAATCAATTGATGGAGGTAGCAACTGGGAAAAAGTATTATACATTGACGAAATGACAGGAGCAATCGATCTTGTTATGGATCCTACCCAGCCTGATGTTCTTTATGCTGCAACATGGCAAAGGAAAAGAGAAAAGTGGAACGACCCAAGGATTGAACAAGGATTTAAGAATAGTGGTGTCTGGAAATCAACCGATGCCGGCAAAAAATGGAAACCTATAAACAATGGATTACCCGAAGCAAAATTCAGGGGAAGAATTGGAATTGATATAGCAAAGTCAAACCCTAATGTATTATATGCTTTTGTCGACAACTATGAAATTGCCTACAAAAAATACGAGGGTGAAGAAACTGACTCATATGGAAGGCCTAAGGGTGGTGTAATAAAAGGGGCCTCTGTGTATCGTTCGGATGATAAAGGAGATAGCTGGACGCTGGTAAGTGGCTTAAGTGAAGACATGAAAAAATATATGGAACGTCATTCTTCAACATACGGGTGGGTATTCGGACAAATAAGAGTTGATCCCAACGATGAGAATACCATTTATACTATGGGTTTAGGCTTGCATATTTCTTCAGATGGCGGAAAAACCTTTAAACAACTGCGAGGAATGCATGGTGACCACCATGGTTTGTGGATTGATCCTGAGAATTCGAACTACCTGGTAAATACTAACGATGGGGGAATCTATCTCTCTTATGATAAAGGGGAAAACTGGAGGTCCTTTACTGACCGCCTTCCTCTGGTACAATTTTTCAACATCGGATATGATATGGATAATCCTTTCAGGGTATATGGATCTGTTCAGGATCATGGAAGTTTTAGTGGTATTGTAGACCTGAAAAGGGGAAGGGATGCCATTCCTTCTGTAGATTTTATCCGCGCCCCCGGGGGAGAAGGCAGCACACATGCTATTGACCCTACAAATCCCAACATTGTTTATTCTGCAGGTTTCTATGGAACCATTTCAAGAACCGACCTGAGCAAATCATGGCAGGAAGGATACAAGAACTTATTGCCCAAAACATATAAAAATGAGGCTCCTCTACGTGGACAATGGGTTGCTCCATTTATCATCTCCCCACATAATAATGAAATTATTTATCACTGCATGCAATACGTTTTCCGCTCTGAAAATCGTGGAGATACCTGGGAAAAAATAAGCCAGGATCTGAGTTATAATAATAAAGATAAAATGGGAGATATTCCCTATCAAACCATTTTTGCTTTCTCAGAATCTCCATTGAAATATGGACTCCTTTATGCCGGGACAGATGATGGAAGAACTTATGTTTCAAAGAAAGGTGAAAAAGTATGGACAGAAATCTCAGATGGCCTGGTTAAGGATAAATGGATATCAAGAATAGTGGCATCAAAATATGACCTGGAAACTGTATACCTGACCCAGAATGGAAAAAGAGATGATGATTTTGCTGCTTATGTGTGGAAATCAACAGACATGGGAAAAACATGGCAGGATATTTCGGCAAATATCCCACTTGGCCCGGTAAATGTAATCAGGGAAGATCCTGTTGATAAAAATATTCTTTATGTGGGAACAGATATCGGGGTTTATGTCTCAAAAGACCAGGGAAAAAGCTGGGAGGTGTTGGGAAATCTGCCTTCAACCTATGTTCATGACCTGAGGATTCATCCCCGGGACAATATAATTGTAATAGCAACGCATGGCCGTGGTATTTGGGCTTTGGATGCAAACCTGGTAAATGGAGGAAAAAGGCAAAACCGCTGGTATATACCCTAACATGAAATGAACTACCTCGTAGCAAAGCTGACGAGGTATCAAGATAGGAATTTGTTTTCAAAACGATGCAAGCATCGGAGTATTATACTCATTTATCCCGATACGCTACACTATCGGGATTCGTTCAACTTACAAATTTCAATGCACTATGTTTTTGAAAATTGAGTTTCACGAATAAATTCAAACCCGAAAAACTTATATTTTATTAATTTTGCTTTTCCTTTACTTAGTATAAAACATGGTTTCCTGCTAATGCAACAATATCTTAAGCTACTTGATCATGTAACAAAAAACGGGGCTCGTAAAGAGGACCGCACCGGTACCGGAACATTAAGCGTTTTTGGGTATCAGATGCGTTTTGATCTTAAAAATGGATTTCCTTTACTGACTACAAAAAAAACTCATTTTAAATCTATTATTTACGAGTTATTGTGGTTTCTAAAAGGAGATACCAATATTAAATACCTGAATGATCATGGAGTAAAAATTTGGAATGAATGGGCTGATCAAGATGGTGATCTTGGGCATATTTATGGTTACCAATGGCGATCCTGGCCCATGCCAAAAGGGGGTTCTGTTGATCAGATTTCCAGGATCATGGAAAGCATCCGTAACCATCCTGATTCGAGAAGACATATTGTAAGTGCCTGGAATGTAGGCGAATTAGAAAATATGGCTCTTCCTCCCTGTCATATTTTGTTTCAGTTTTATGTAGCCAATGGTAAGTTGTCTTGTCAGCTATACCAGCGAAGTGCTGACATTTTCCTGGGAGTGCCATTTAATATTGCTTCCTATGCACTTCTTACAGAAATGATAGCCCAGGCAAACGGATTAAAGGCTGGAGAATTTATCCACACTCTTGGAGATGCTCATATTTATTTAAATCACCTGGAACAGGTACAGGAACAATTGAGCAGAGAACCATTCAAGCTTCCAAAACTAATTTTAAATCCGAAGAAAAAAGATATTTTTAATTTTGTATATGAAGATATTTCTCTTGAAAATTACCAGGCACACCCACATATAAAGGGCAAAATATCTGTTTAGCTACTGAAACCTAAAACCATTATAAAACAATCTCCATTGATGAAAACTACTTCAATAATTGTTGCTATAGCCGATAACAATGCAATAGGCAATAACAATGAGCTTTTATGGCACATTCCAGATGATCTGAAGCGATTCAAGAAACTTACATCCGGGCACCAGGTGCTTATGGGTAAACGCACCTGGGAGTCTCTTCCAATTAAGCCTCTTCCAAATCGCGAAAACATTGTACTTACAGATATTCCCGGAGAGATCATTGAAGGTTGTACTATGGCATATTCTATTGAAGATGCTCTCTCAAAAATAAAAGATAATGAGGAGTGCTTCATAATGGGTGGAGGAATGATTTACCGCCAATTTCTGGATAAAGCCGATAAGTTATATATCACTCACGTTCATAAAAACTTTGAAGCTGACACTTTTTTCCCAGAAATAAACTACAATGACTGGGAGCTTATTGAGGAAGAAAATCATCAAGCTGAAGGAAATCTTGATTTTTCTTTTACCTATAGCATCTATGTCAGAAAAGTTTGAAATTCTCCGGTAAGTTTTGAGACAGTCCTTTTTTTATGATGCTTTTAATATCTTGAGATTGATTTTCTCCAATTTTCGTTTTGCAAAATTCTTACTCAGATGAAGGCTTTTTGTTGCCTTGGAAGGCAGATCGAACATTGGGTCAATCATAATGGCTTCACAAATTGATCTCAGGCCCCTCGCCCCCAGGCCAAACTCAATTGCCTTGTCAACTATGTATTGTAATGCATTCTCGTCATACTTAAGTTCTATTCCATCCATCTCAAACAATTTCACATACTGTTTGATTATAGCATTCCTTGGGTCTGTAAGTATGCTTCGCAGGGCTGTCTTTTCAAGAGGTTTCAGGTAGGTTAAAACCGGCAATCTGCCAACAATTTCAGGTATCAGTCCAAAAGCTCTAAGATCTTGAGGGGCTATGTGTTCCAGTAAATCATTATCACCAATTATTTTCCTGTCCTTTGAAGCCTTAAAGCCCATCATTTTGGTATTGAGCCTATGTGCAATTTTCTTTCCAATCCCATTAAAGGCACCTCCACAGATAAATAGAATATTCTTTGTATTTACAGGGATCATTTTC
This sequence comes from Bacteroidota bacterium, assembly GCA_034659155.1. Taxonomy (GTDB): domain Bacteria; phylum Bacteroidota; class Bacteroidia; order Bacteroidales; family VadinHA17; genus JAYEGO01. The sequence goes on from JAYEGO010000460.1 coordinate 5,999, forward strand.
TGTTCAGGATGCTTCCTGCCTCCCTGTGGTGGAACATTTACAACAGCACCTTCCAGAAGTTTAAGCAGTCCTTGCTGGACACCTTCTCCTGAAACATCCCGTGTAATGGATGGGTTATCTCCTTTCCTGGCAATTTTATCTATTTCATCAATGAATACAATTCCTTTCTCTGCCGCTTTTACATCATAATCAGCAGCCTGAAGCAAACGGGTAAGAAGACTCTCGATATCCTCTCCAACATATCCGGCTTCTGTTAGAACGGTAGCATCTACAATGGTAAAGGGAACATGCAGCATCCTTGCTATGGTTCTGGCAAGAAGGGTTTTTCCGGTTCCTGTCTCCCCAACAAGTATGATATTTGATTTCTCAATCTCTACATCCTCTTCCTTCTGGGTTTGCTGTATCAGCCTTTTATAATGATTATAAACAGCCACAGACAGATATTTCTTAGCTACCTCCTGGCCAATAACGTACTGGTCCAGGAAATTCTTAATTTCACGAGGTTTAAGAAGTTTTATCTCATTGATATCAAATCCGGTTTCTCCCAGGGTTTCCTCCTGAACAATATTATGTGCCTGTTCAATGCAATGGTCACATATATGTCCGGAGATACCGGCAATAAGCAGGTTTGTATCTTTTTTCTCTCTGCCACAAAAAGAACATCGGTCCATAATTAATTCTTTTCAAATACTTTTCAAACCAATATGAAAAGTAATACAAATATAATAATTACTTGATAAATAAGGTTATTGAGGGATTTCGAAAAGGCTGGAGCTTATTCATTGATGAATTATTTCTTATTTCTCACCAAAACCTCATCTATCATTCCATATTCCTTTGCTTCCTCAGCTGTCATCCAAAAATCACGATCAGAGTCTTTCTCTACTTTTTTAAAAGCAGTTCCTGAGTGTTCAGAGATAATATGATATAGCTCTCCTCTGAGTTTCAGAATTTCGCGGGTAGTAATCTCAATATCTGAAGCTGGACCCTGAACGCCACCCATGGGCTGATGAATCATAATTCTGGAATGCTTGAGAGCTGATCTCTTGCCCTTTGTTCCTGCAGTTAATAATACTGCACCCATTGAGGCCGCCATGCCGGTACAAATAGTAGCAATATCGCATGAGATATATTGCATGGTATCATATATCCCCAGGCCTGCATGTACAGACCCTCCGGGAGTATTGAAGTAAATTTGAATGTCTTTCCCCTGCTCCGTTGAGTCGAGATATAACAACTGTGCCTGAATAATGTTGGCTACATAATCGTCAATTGGAAGGCCTAAGAAAATTATACGATCCATCATCAATCGTGAAAACACATCCATAGAAGCCACATTCATCTGCCGTTCTTCAATAATGGTGGGAGAAATATAACTGTTGTATGTAGATGCATATTTTTCTAAACGCAAACTCGGAATCCCCAAATGCCCTGAGGCATATTTTTTAAAATCATTTTTTGAATTCATGATAAAATATTTTCAGATTTATTACATCAAATTTAAGAAATATTAATAATCAGGCTTAATATTCACAGTTATTTCTGACTGCACATCACAAAACCTTATCCATCCCTGCAGTCAGGCAGCTCCCTAAAACAAGCCACTGGCTTGTTTATTTACGGTCGCTCCTCTCATAGAGTTTATTAAAGTCATCTGCAGATATCTTTTTGCTTTCCACCTTTACAACTATTTTTAAATAATCCATGATCCTGTCTTCATAGAGCTTATCACTCAGTTTTTTTCGTTCTTCATTTCTCCCAAGCAGTTCTTTTGCATAATGCTCTAACTGGTCATCAGGAAAATTTGTCAATCCATATTGCATAAACTGCATCAGAGTAACCTCTTTTGCGTATGCAAATATTTCTTCTTCAGACACCTTTAAATCCTGCTCCTTCACTATTTCTTCCCTTATCAATTGCCACTCGAGATCTTTTCTGAAAAGATCAAAATCCTTGTCTATCTCTTCCTTTGTAAATTTCCCCTCATTTGCCTTAACCAACCATTTGTTAAGAAATTCCTCAGGAAGTTTCAGTTTAAGCTTTTTTACCAGCATTTCTTTTGCATCTACAGCAAAACGAATTTCACTTTCTTTTTCCAGATTCTTCTGAATTTCTTTATCAATCTCCGCTTTAAACTCATCTTCTGACTTTATTTTATTCTTCCCAAATGCATTATCATAAAGTTCCTGATTCAGCTCTGCATTCACAAAAAGTGAAATCTCTTTAATCTCAAATTCAAAATCATTCTGAAGCTCAGAAAGTTTTTCTTTATCAACTTTCAAAATAGAGGAAAGTTCTGTGTCATTAGGGTAAGCCTTCTTCAGGTCAAAACTAACTTTCGACCCCGAAGAAACACCAATAAAGCTCTTCTTAATCTCTTCATCCTTTATTACCCCCAGGCTACAACTGGTATCTTCAGCAACTATGCCCCCTTCCCTGAGTTCCTTAATATCTCCTTTAATTGTTTCTTCTCCTTTTTCTATCTTATCTACATTTTTATGGGAACCAAATTTTCTCGTGTAGCTCTCAATATAAGTCTCCCGGATCTTCTTATCAATCTTAATAGTGTAATTGGGAACCTTATTGCTTTTAGTAAGTTCTACTTTAAATTCCGGAGCTATTCCAATTTCAAATGAAAAATCAAATTCTGTCTGGAGGTCCCAGTCAATTGGATTATTTCCTTCTTCAAAAGGCATTGGGTCACCAAGTACCCTGAGGTTTTCATCCACAAAGTATTTCGACAGTGATTCTGAGATAATTTTATTCACTTCCTCAACAAGCACAGATTTCCTGTACATTTTTTTTACCAGCCCAAAAGGTACTTTTCCCGGTCTGAAACCATCAAGTTTAACTTTCTTCTTATAGTCTTTTAGTACTTCTTCAACTTTTGCCTCATAATCCCCGGGAACAATTTTCAAACTGAGGACCGCATTTACTTCATCAATGTTATTTCTGCTAATATTCATTTTAATTAGTTTTTATGCAGGTAATAAAAGTAGGACAGAACCGCCAGACAAACGATTAAATCGAAACTGCGGTCCTGTCATAAAAAGTGCGGATGAAGGGACTCGAACCCCCACGCCCGAAGGCACTAGATCCTAAGTCTAGCGCGTCTACCAATTCCGCCACATCCGCAAAATCTGGGGCAAAGATATTTAATTTTTTGAATTATATTTTTGATTTTTATAAAATGAAACTCCCCACCATATGCAATGAAGTATCTCAAAGTCATATTGTTTGTTCTGTACACCCCAGTTGATGGAGAATATAGGCCTGGAAGGTCTGCAATTATGTTTGTTAAGTTTTTGTTTAGTTTGCTTTCGTTAATATAATTTTCTACTTTTAACTGAATGCCTGAACCAATATTTAAGGCATATATTATATTAAAAACCTAATAAATTTTTTGCCATGATTAAAACATCAAGTAAGTTAGGAATACATTTCCAAATTGGATTTC
>JAYEGO010000461.1:0-2291 GCA_034659155.1 Bacteroidota bacterium
TTATGTTTATTGCTGTTAACCAGGATCAGAGCTGCATGACCGGCTTTATAGTAATTACCTTTACTTATATTAAGCCTACCGGCAAGTGAATCATACCAGGAACCTGGCTGTTTACAATATGTTTGTGGCCAGGCAAGAGCAATAGCGAATCCAGTATATTTGCTTGTTGATTTCAAAGTTCAGACATAGTTTTATGATTTGAGATAAGATCAGAATATTCCATTTTGAATCCCTTTTTCCTGGGAATAACCTGAGTAATACTTACGGTTTTTAATCCACCATTACCTTCCATAACCAGGTTTAGCGATTTGTCTGAAGTATGTTTGCCGGAATGGAACAACATTACATTTTCAGGTGAATTATCTATCTTACTGGTTGCGAGAAAATTTTGAAACCATTGTTCCCTGATTTTTCTCACGTTTTTGTTGTATAAGGTTACAGACGACCATAAATGTGCCTGATTCGCATCCAGAAACCTGTAGTGTTTTTTCTGGCCATCCCATATGAATTCATTAAAAGTCTCAATTTTAAGGTTTTTCTTATCAATGGTGATGATTGTAAAAGGTTCTACAGCAGACAAATCTTTTTTGCTGAAAAATTCAAATGCTCCCATCCTTGAGGAAGCAAGTTCGACTAGCACTTTTCCCCTGCTAAGGGTATGAAAATCCTTTTTCTGATGAGCCTCATAAGCCCCATTAAGCAGGCAGCAGAGTCTACCATTATCATTAATAGCTATCCATGACCCACCAGCCTTTGTGTCTCGTGGATAACATATTTTCAAACCTGCATTTTCATAAACTGCCGGAGCCAGGGTAGGTCTGAATACTTTTTCATCACGGTTTGAGCTCAGGATAAACACCTTTTCTTCAGTCGGAGGTATGTAAGTTACTGTACACATGAGTCGTTGCGATAACGTTGGGTGGAATAAGCAAGTCCAAAATCTTCATTTGTTATATTCTTTAAGCCCATGGCAATAAGACCTGCTTTAATAATTGCCTGATGATGAATGCTGTGTTCAAGGCAATAAGATAACTCCCTGCCCACAGAACTATTTATAAATTGCACTGATGTCCCTTCTGTAGTAAAATCAGCTTTCAGCCTTACCGGATTTTCTTCGATAAGGGTTTCAAGACCTGGCAGAATTCGTTCTATTGTTTGGATTGCAAATAAAGGGTCTTTTTCTATTTGTACAGATCTTTTTCTTTGGTCATAACAAATAGTATCGCTGAAAGAGCCAGAAATCAGCAATAAATAGAATTCAACTATATGCCGGATATGCTGACCTATGGTAGCTCCTGAGAGTACCTCGGTTTTTCTGTTATAATCTTCAAGCTGAATGCGGGTCAGCAAATCTTTCAGTTGGAGTAAGTTTCCTTTTGCAATAGATTTCATATTCTTTGGTTTTATGATTCTATGCTTTAGTCGTGGAAATATTAAATCCTGACAAAATAAGTCAAATGTTAAGACATCTGTGTCTGAAGTACCCTGCCAGCCTGCTGGTAAATTTTGAGATTTATTTATTCTATTTCATAAATTTCACTATCGGGATAAAAAGCAAACCAGGAAAAGGCAAAATGATTTCCATGAGGAATAGAGCGTAGTACCCTACCTTTATAATAACCCTCAATACATTTTCCTGTAATACTCCAAAGGGAGCTTGTTTGTTCATCCATGAAATTAGAACCAGACTTTACAAATGTTAATGTTTTACCATCTGGTTTTAATAATGAAGTAAATTCATCCAGTGGTACACTATGCCTGGAAGTATCAGTTTTCCAATTTAGTTCAATATTTCTTGGATTGTTCTGTGCCACCAAGAGGAATGGCAGAAAGATTAAACTGAATAAAGAAAGATAGTTTGTATACTTCATACCGAACTAAATATTAGAGTTATTAATTGAATAAACTTAAAAGCTTCAGTTTCAACCTTAGCTTCAGCCTCAATTACTTAAATCAGGGTTACATCAGTTATTATTTCCAACAAAGCACTGCCTTTATGATTCAGTGTTTTTTTCACAGCATTTTCCAAATCATTCTTGTTTCTCACTTTTATTCCAAGTGCTCCACATGATTTTGCATATTCTGCAAAATCAGGGTTGTGTAAATCTGTAGCAAATGTATCAAACCCTCCCGCGCGTTGTTCTTTTGATATTTTACCCAGCTCGGAATTATTCAGAAGAATGAGTTTAATATCCGTATTGTATTTAACAGATGTGGTTAATTCAGCCATATATTGAGCAAACCCACCATCTCCAGCCACCGCAATTACCGGACGTTTTCCTTTGGTGGCT
>JAYEGO010000462.1:0-2291 GCA_034659155.1 Bacteroidota bacterium
CCACGTTTCCCATGGCGGCAGCCACATTCAACGCATCTCCTCCCTTCTCTGTGCTCAGTGTCACATCTGCGCCCTTCGAGATGAGCAGCTCTACCATATCCAAATTACTCCCATAGATGGCAAACATCAATGGAGTGGTACGATCATTTCGCGCCATATTCACATCCATCCCATCGTCAATGGCCTTCTCAACGGCAGCCATATCTCCTTGCATGATTGAGTTGACAAAATCCTCAGTTGGATCCTGGGAAAGAACATCCTGGTTATACAGCCCCAGGAAAATAATTGCTAAGATCAGACTTGTGAACTTGAAGGTTTTCATTTTTAGTGGCTTTATGAGGGATTTGATAACATATTGCCCAATTTACCACATACCGGGCAGAATGTCAATCAAATACCAGGATACCCCCTATTATCCTTAAATAGCAAACTTGACAAAATTGAAATCGATAGCGCCTCTTCTGCAATCCAACCCGGTTTCTCATGTCTATGTAATCAATATGGAAAACTTACATTCCATAAATACATAAACATGTATCATACTTATTTGTGTATTACATTAATAATACATATTTTTGTATCATACACAACTATGTACTATGAAACAGGCAGGTAAGCCCGTGACAGGATCAGACTTCATTGGAAGAGACAAAGAGCTTGCACTACTCATTGAATATCTAAAAATGGGCCAAAGTGTTGTGATCATAGCCCCTCGCAGGTTTGGCAAGACATCCCTTGTACTGGAAGCAATTCAACAACTGAAAGGGAAGGATTACTATACAGCATTTATCGATGTGTTTACCAATCCGACACTGGATCTGCTTTCCACAACCATAACCAGAGAAGTATTAAAAAACCATAGACTACATAAACAGTTCCTCTCAGCTAAAAACAGTGCAACAGCCTTGATGCAAAATATAAAGCTTAAGGCCGTATTGGATGATTTTCAATTTATCATTGGATTTGCAGATAAAACCAAAGACGAATGGGAGCTTGTTGCTGAGAGTATAGATTTTGTCGATGCTTTCAGTAAAAAGCATCATAAACAAATGATCTGTGCATTTGACGAATTTGGTGACCTGAGCAAATTTGATTCCAGGGGAGATATTGTCAAATTATTTCGGGGTAAAATCCAGCAACAATCAAATAGTACTTATATCTTCTCAGGCAGCTATGAGTCTGTAATGCAACAGATGTTCATAAATAACAAAGCTCCGTTCTACAGACTGGCCAGGATCATTCGACTTGATTATATTGAACAACAACCTCTGATTAAATCACTAAACAGGAGATTCACCAAAGTTAAACTCAACCTGCCTGAAACATATTCGGAGACAATTGTTAAACTTACGAAAGGGCACCCATATTATACACAACTGGCATTCCAACAGGTGGTCCTCATCAACGTACTGGAAGGGCACCCACCTACCAAACGGGAATTACTGAATCAAATGCTGGTTGTTGAAAAAGACTATCTCGAAAAGGTATGGGAAGATATTTCCCGAAATAAGGAATACGTTTACACACTCCGCGCACTGTCTGAAGGAAGTAAAAACATATATCAAAGATTAAAACCAAAAAACATCAACGTGGCTCGTGCCATCAAGAAATTGGAAGGCATGGGTTTACTATTTAAAGATAAGGATGTTGGGTATTATATATCAGATCCCTTGTTAGAACAATGGATAATTAAGCATTTGTAAATCATGGAAGTGTAATATCCAATCCAGCTTCCTGAATTTTCTCTGTCCTCTGCAGTGGAGTTTCACCATATCCACATTACTGAGACCAATGCTCTGATATTGTATTCCTTATACTGCCCCTGTTAATATTAGTACCGGAGGGACTTTTTAAAAGTAGCAATCCCATTCCTGAGAGATATAACCCTGTCGGCAAGTCCGGACAGGCCTGGCTCATGTGTGACCAGAATGACTGTTTTTCCCTCTCCGTTGTACTCCCTGAAAAAATCAAGAATGATCTTGCTGTTTTCCTGATCGAGGTTTCCGGTGGGTTCATCTGCCAGAATCATATCAGGCCTTGAAACTGTGGCGCGAATAAGGGCAACCCTCTGTTTCTCTCCCACACTTAACTGTGAAGGATGGTGTTTGGATTTATTCTCCAGCTGGAACCTCTCTAACAATGGTTGAATATTGCTTTTATGGTTTTTTCCTGATGTTCCGGTTAAAATGTTTTCATAGACAGTGAGATAGGGAATCAGGTGAAATTGCTGGAAAACAAAACCAATCTTTACCCTTCGGTATTCATTTCTCTCTTTCTCGCTTAAACCGTAC
>JAYEGO010000463.1:0-9424 GCA_034659155.1 Bacteroidota bacterium
GGGAAATATTATGTCTGGACAAGGAATGACTTGCAAAAAGCATTAGGCAATGAATCAGAGCTAATAATTGATTATTATAATGTTACAGAAAAGGGAAATTGGGAAAACGGACAAAATATTTTATTAAGATCTACAAGCGACAAGAAGATTGCAGATAAATATAGAATCACAGAAAGTGAATTGGTAAAACGAATTTTAGAAGCAAAAAAAATATTACTGAAAAAAAGAGCAAAGCGAATTCGACCGGGACTTGATGATAAAATACTCACTTCGTGGAATGCTCTTATGCTTAAAGCATACATTGATGCTTACAGGGTTTTTGGCAATGAAGAATATTTGGATATAGCCCTGAAAAATGCTGAATTCATCAATACCAAAATCAAATCAAGCGATGGTAGATTAAATAGAAACTATAAAAACGGAAAAGTTTCTATTAATGCATTTTTAGATGATTATGCTTTTACAATTGGAGCTTTTATTTCTTTATATCAGGCAACATTTAATGAAAAGTGGTTAAAAGAGGCACAGCAATTGACAGACTATTCTATTTCTCATTTTTATGACAAAAAAAGCGGAATGTTTTACTATACTTCTGATATTGATCCGGCATTGATTGCCCGGAAAATGGAAGTAACAGACAATGTTATTCCTTCTTCAAATTCTGAAATGGCAAAAAACCTATTTGTACTTGGACAGTATTTTTACAATGATGATTATATAGTGAAATCAGAAAAAATGCTAAACAATGTTAAGCAAAGTGCTCTAAAAAGCAGTGTGTATTATGCAAATTGGGATATTTTGATGGCCTGGTTTGTAAGCAAGCCTTACGAAGTTGCTATTGTAGGCAAGGGTTTTGAAGCTATAAGAAAAGAATTTGATAAGTACTATTTGCCCAATGTGTTTCTATTGGGAGGAAAAGATGAAGGAAGCTTATCCCTGCTTGATAGCAAACTGATAGAAGGGCAAACCACTATTTATGTTTGCCAGGACAAAAGCTGTAAACAACCCGCCACTGAAGTAAAAGAAGCATTGAAACAAATCCTAAAATAAAAAGGGTGTTAAAGGATAAATACTTCCGGTTTTGTCACGATTTTTGTCAGGAAAGACAAAAATCCCGCCAAAACCCTTACCCTTATCCCCATTTCCCGGGGTTAAAACCCCGGGTTATTAACACCTCGCCCTTTTAAGGCTAACTTACACATATTCAGGCTAATCTGTTTTCTTGTCTGTATACAAAAGTTCGAGATTCCGCTATTTTATTACAACAATTTTCTGCACGCTCATTATTCCGTTGGATTCAAGATGTAAAAAATAAGTGCCGGTAGAAATATTTCCTACATTCCATACTTTTGAATGTTTCCCCTCATACAGTTCCATATCAATTAGTTTTTTAACCATCTGACCAGCCTGGTTATAAACCACAAGATTTACATGCCCTTTTTTAGGGATATTAAACTCAATACGAGTTTCTTCATTTAGAGGATTTGGATAACATGGGTAGAGCAGGAAATTTTCTGTTTCTTCCGGTGAAAGCATTCCTGTTCCCGATCCTGTATCTGTAAGTAATTTAAGGGTCCAACCATTGAGTGTTCCTGAAAAACTCTTTCCCCCGGCATTATGATCGATAATGTGCAATATCCAGTCACCATTGGGATTTAGCCCATTAAATGCTGATAAAGAATCTTCCGGTATAAATATTCCAGTGTAGGGTTCACTACCCATGGAAATAGGAATTGTTGCTCCATCAAAGAATACTGTGCCGGTGAAATTCTCTCCTGAATTTGGAGCCTGGTTTACCAGGCTAACAGCCTTACCCAAATGTTCCAGTTTAAGCTCAATATCTCCAATAAAATTGTAGTTCAGGGCATCAATAGTTATAGTAACTCCAAGCACCTCCGTTTGTGCATCATTTACCAGAATATTATCTGTGGTTTCTGTAGAAGATAAGTCAATATTCAGATCTGTTCGGCTTTCAATATAGTTCGTGGTTTCATTGCTGTATCCCAGTCGCATCAGGAACACCTTTTTTGTATTGTCAGGTATTTCTGTAGATTTTCCGAGAACCATATAATCAAAATCTGTTGTTTGTATCACTGCACTGCCAGACCCGGTATGTCCGAAAGTGTATGCCCAAAGGGTGTCCATTGTTTCCAGATTGATCTTTATCAGGAATATTTCCGCATCCATCCAGTTTTCTATCATAGCTGTACCACCGATTAAGAGATTCCTGTCCTGTGTAATACATGCTGAAGTAATAGTATGTGTCCTAAATTCAGTAATACCGTAATCATAATCGTTAATGATATTTCCATTTTCATCTGTGTGCACTACATATATTCGCTGCGAATATGGTTCCTGTTTAGTCAAGCTACCCACTAATAAATACCCATTTACTGTTGGGTGCTCTACAACCATTTTAGCATCATCATCATTCTCGTCACCATATTTTTGTTCCCATTCCTTTACCCCCTTATCATCGGTTTTTATCATGTATAAGTCAGAATTTCCTGAATAAGATCTGTAGCTTATTCCCGCAATAATATAACCGCCATCTGATGTTTGTCTAACATAACGTCCATAGTTTTGGAATTCATCCCCATAATTTTTTGTCCAGAGCGTATCCCCCTTATCATCAATCTTCACCAGGTACACCTGGTCGCCCACCCCGTAAAAACTTGTAAAACCTGTAATAATAAAGCCATTATCCGAAGTGGGGCTTATATAAGAAGCAAGGTCAGTAGAATTTCCACCAAAATTATTCGACCAAAGGGTATCTCCATTGGGAGCAATTTTAAGAATCCATGCATCAGTGCCCGTGGTTGAAAAAAATCGTTTGGATCCGGCTATTACAAATCCCCCATCAGATGCCTGGGCCATTGAAACACCACCCTCACTGGCGTCTCCACCATATAGTTCTGACCATATCAGTGTGCCTTCAGCATTTATTTTAAAAACATATACGCTGGTTTTGAATGCTCCTATATCCACTATTTTCTGCCCGGCAATGATAAATCCTCCATCCGGAAGCTCAATAATAGAAGCTCCATTGTGGTTAAATTCATCTGCATCTCCATATACCGCTGACCATATATATTCAGGAACCTGCGCGAAGGAGGATAGAGAAAGAGTACATAGGAAAACAATAATGAGTGCTGGATTGAAGATTGATGTTTTCATGGCATTTATTGTTTTAATTGATATTCAAAATCAACAGGTTTAGTTCAAAACCTGGTATTTTACTTTCAAATATAATTGATGAGATAAGTTACCACTTTTTTCTCACACAACCCTAAAAACAAGACAATTATGCATCATTAATATGGAGAGATTTTTTCAGACTCAATCACGATTGTATTTTGCTGAATATTGCATCCTGGTAACTATAAATCTTAATAGCCATGGGGCAATCCAGTTTATTAAGCTTAAGATCTTCCCAACCGGGGTCATTGTGATTCTCCTCTTTCTTTTCCTTACCATTCTTAAAATTGCTCTTGCTGCACTTTCCTGACTTTGATGTCCCTTACTGGTAATAGCCTTATAGGTTCCGTCATCCCTGAGAACTGTCTTTTCAGGAGGAGGATCCACAAGTCCCAGCCTAAGCAAGCCAACATGGACTTTATGCCTGTGCATCTCCATCCTTAATGATTCAGAAAATCCCCTGAGTCCCATTTTTGCAGCACAGTAAGGTGAGGCATTTGGTAGCCCATGAATGTCAGCTACACTGCTGATGAAAACAACACTTCCTTGAGTTTTGATTAATTCGGGCAATGCACTTTTGGTGCAATTTGCTGCTGTAAGCATGTTTGCATTGACAACCTCGGCAAATAATTCTGCACTCATTTTCTCAAATCTTCCCCTCATGGGTAGCCCGGCATTATTAATAAGCCCATCAATTTTCCCAAAATGGCTTAAAGATGCACTGACAAGCTGCTCACATTCTTCCGGAATGGTAAGATCTGCATGGATAGCCAGGGGAGAAAATCCCATTTGTATGAATTCCAGCCTTACGGCTTCCAGTCTTTCCTTATTCCTTCCACTTAATATTACAGAAGCCCCTGCCATGAGAAATACTTTTGCTATGACCTTACCGATTCCCCTGTTTGCTCCGGTAACAATAAATGTTTTTCCCGTAATATTTCTCATGGTTTATTCCTTTTGTATTCAAAGTTATAATTATTCTTCTTTTTGAATAAATTTAAAATTCTCTCGTCAGACCACTCAAAGTGGTCAGACGAGTATCGTATAAATGGACTCGACAACTTATTGTATAGATTGAGATTGGTGGCAATACCAATACAAATAATTTAACTTTGTAATATTGCCTTGAGATAAACTATACATATGATCAAAAATATATAATCATAAAAGGGAAAATGAAAACAATATTACTTCTGGCAGGATTAATAGTGAGTATAAGTATCTTCTCACAAACTAAAACGGGTACTAATAGTGTGATTAAACCATATACAGAAAATCCAGAATACTGGCAATATAAAGGAAAACCAACATTGCTGATTGGAGGCACTGTTAATGATAATCTTTTTCAAATTGAAGGCATGGAATCGCAACTTAATAGTTTAAAGGATGCAGGAGGGAATTATATACGCAATACCATGAGTGATAGAGATTCCGGAGATGTAAGAGCATTTTTCAGAAACAGTGAGGGTAAATACGATTTAAACAGGTGGAATGTTGTTTATTGGGAGAAATTTGAAAATTTATTGCACTTATGCAATGAACGCGATATAATAGTTCAAATTGAAATTTGGGACAGGTTTGATCATTCACGGGATGAATGGCAAACTGATCCTTATAATCCCAAAAATAATAATAACTACACTTTTGATCAGATAAAATTAGATAGTCTGTACCCGAAGCATCCTGGCAGAAATATTCAGCCCTTTTTTTTTACAGTTCCTGCCTTAAATAATAATGAATTGCTGCTGAAATTTCAAAAAATGTTTGTAGAAAAGATACTATCTGTTTCCCTGCAATACGGGAATGTGTTGTATTGCATAGATAACGAAACAAGTGGCACAGAAGAATGGGCAATCTATTGGGCAGATTGTGTAAAAAACATAGCGGGAGACAAAGAGATTTACATTACCCAAATGTGGGATAACTGGGATGTGAAATCTGAGATCCACAAACGCACAATAAATAATCCCGATAGGTTCAATTACATCGATATATCTCAAAATAGTCAAACACAGGGACATGACAATTGGGAGAATGCGCAATATGTTTTCAATTATATCAGCAATGACCCCCGTCCGGTAAACAGCACAAAAATATATGGAAGTGATGAGGATGGCTCATGGAAGTCACGTGGGATAAGTGAAGAACATGCTGTACAAACTTTTTTCAGAAATCTTATCGGGGGATTTGCATCAAGTAGGTTTCACCGTCCGATTTACGGATTAGGACTTAGTAAGACAAGTATTAATTGCATGAAGACTATCAGGGAAATTGAAAACATTGCAAAATTCTGGGAAATCACAGCTCGCATGGACCTTTTGGCAGAAAATGAGAAGGGAGAAGCATATATTTCGGCAAAAGAGGGAGAGTATTATATGATTTATTTTACTAATGATGGAAGTGTGAAACTTGATCTTAACAAACAAAAGGGTAAGTTTATTGTGAAATGGATCGACATTAAGAGTGCTCATTGGATAGGACAAGAAAAAATTAAAGCCGGCAGTATGATTGATCTTAAAGCAAGGAGTGAAAATGGATGCATTGCGGTTTTATTTAGAAAATAGAATAATTAGTAGCCTCGACAGGAATCGAACCTGTATCTATGGTTTAGGAAACCACTATTCTATCCGTTGAACTACGAGGCCATTAAAATAGGTGTTAGTGTCCAGGTAAAAGCTTGGATGCACATCCTTTATATTCAGGTAAGCCCATCCAAATTTACCGGGCAGGCAAAAATATTTAAAATACATGGTTTTACAAAAAGAATTCTGATTCATTATGTAATATATATCATATGCCTGTTTCCAGGTTGAATCTATTTAATAGCTATATTGCCCTCTCAAATTTTGCTATGAAAAGATTTTTCGCCATTATTTTCACTTTCTACTATCTGACCTTGTCTATAGGCCTGGCGATCTCAATTCACTCCTGTGAAGGGGAAGTGTATTCTGTTGGGATTTTCGATAAGGCTGTAAGCTGTTGTGAGGAAGATGGATCTTGCTGTAACTGTTGCGAGGATGATCAATACCTGATTCAGGCAAAAACCAGCGAGCAACTTACAGTAACTAAACAATATTCTTTTCTGGAAGATGAAGGGTTCCTTTTGAACTTTTTTATCCAGAGTATTGCGACTTCAGAAGATGACGAAAGTTTATCAGATTTAATTATTGAACAGTCCTTCGCGGAGACACCACCCATTTGGCTTATCAATTGCACACTAATTTTCTACGCTTAGTTTTTCACACTTTCCAGCTAAATCTAACAGGTAGTTGCTATAAGCTTGTCTTTTTTACTCGTCTGACCACTTATGGTTATGGCCAATAAACAGACTTATCTATTTACTCGATGAACTACCTAATAGTGGTCTGACGAGAATTTATTTCGTTCTGTGTTGATAATCATTATTGTGTTAAATCAAAAAAATTAATTGTTATGAAAATAAATATCATAATCTACACCATTTTATTATTAATGCTTCCTGTGAACTTATTTGCACAGGAAAAACAAAAAAAAGTTGAGACCTCTGAATTTGAAGTTCAGGGGGTTTGCAGTATGTGTAAGGAACGTATTGAAAATGCTGCATTGATAAAAGGGGTTAAGCTGGCGGAATGGAACCGTGAGACCGGGACGTTAAAAGTGGTATATAAACCCGGAAAAGTTGAGTTCTTAGATATCCATAAATCAGTAGCAAATGCCGGTCATGAGACCAGCAAAGTGAAGGCCAACATGAAGGCTTATAACAATTTGCCCTCTTGCTGCAAATATAAGGATGGATTAGAAAAGCATTAAGTAATGAGACTGCTAATTATTATAGTAGTTTCCTTTCTCCTGTTCTCGAATGTATTGAGTGGGCAAAATACCGGGAAATGGGTGAAAGGGAAGGTTGTTGAGATCCATGAAGATGGGCATCAACACGAATTGATTGGAGCGAATGTCTATTGGAAAGACACCTATACAGGGACTACCACCAATATGAATGGAGAATTCCGGTTAAAAAGGCTGGAAGAAAACCCCTGGTTGGTGATAAGTTATACCGGTTTCCTGAATGACACCCTGGATGTATCAGAAACCACAGAAATCCTTATTGCTTTGAAGGAAACCATTGAACTGGATGAAGTAGAATTTGTGTTCAGGCAGAAAAGTACAACTCTTGGCTTGTTGGATCCTTTAAAAGTTGAGAAAATCAGTGATAAGGAATTGTTAAAGGCTGCTTGTTGCAACTTGAGTGAAAGTTTTGAGACCAATCCTTCGGTTGATGTTTCCTTTACTGATGCAGTAACAGGTACACGGCAGATCATGATGTTGGGCCTGGCTGGTCCATATACACAGATTACCAGGGAAAATATGCCCGATATTCGGGGTTTTTCCTCAATTTATGGTTTAACTTATATTCCCGGGCCCTGGGTAGAGGCTATTCATTTGAATAAGGGAACAGGTTCAGTAGTGAATGGCTATGAAAGCATTGCCGGACAGATAAATGTGAATTTGAGAAATCCGGCTAGCATGGATAAACTATATGTTAATTCCTATGCAAATGAAAGCGGCCGGCTGGAAGCCAATGTTAATTATGGAGCTGATGTGGGTAAAATCATGGGCACTGCCCTCCTTTTACATGCAAGTACATTGTCTACAATAAATGACAGGAATGATGATGGGTTTCTTGACAAACCTCTTGGTAATCAACTTATTGCCTTGAACCGTTGGGAATTGTACAGCGATAATGGCTTGCATTTCCAGGTTGGAGTGAAAGGAACATATATTGATAAAACCGGGGGACAGGTTTCTTTTTATCCGGAGCAGGATATTGGAACTACCAATGCCTGGGGAATGGAGCTTGATGTGAAGCGTGTTGAAGCCTGGACAAAGCTAGGAAAGGTCAATATTGATAAGCCATGGCAAAGCGTTGGTTGGCAGCTTTCAGGGGCAGTTCATGAACAAAAATCCTGGTTTGGATTAAATCAATATGATGCCTTACAGAACACTCTTTATACAAATTTTATTTTCCAGAGTATAATTAATAATACCAATCATAAATTTAAGACTGGAATAAGTATGCAGTATGATGATTATGAGGAATCATTGAATGGGACAAATTATGACAGGCTTGAATTTGTTCCTGGTGCGTTTTTTGAATATTCATATAATCACCTTGATAAGTTTGGCCTTGTGGCAGGCTTCAGGTATGATTACCACAACCTCTTTGGGTCTTTTGTTACCCCAAGGTTACATATGAGGTATGCAATAACAGAGAAATCTGTGTTAAGATTTTCTTCCGGCAGGGGCTTGCGGACAGCAAATATTATTTCTGAAAACAACGGAATTCTAGCGAGTTCGCGACAAATCCTGGTGGTTGGAAATGATTCGGATAAACCATATGGACTGGATCAGGAAATAGCCTGGAATTTTGGTTTGAATTTTACGCAGAAGTTTATACTTGATTACAGGCATGGATTTGTAAGTTTCGATTTTTACAGGACCGAATTTATAAATCAGATTGTTGTTGATCTTGATAAGAATCCCCAGGAGGTTTCTTTTTATAACCTGAATGGGAAATCTTATTCCAATAGCTTTCAGGCCCAGCTGGATTATGAGCTTATTAAAAGGCTGGACTTAAGGCTCGCATACAGGTGGTATGATGTAAAAACAAGTTATGGAGGGGAATTAAGGGAAAAACCATTAGTGTCTAATCATAGGGCATTCATTAATGCAGGCTACGAAACCATGAAGCACTGGAAGTTTGATTTTACTGTGAACTGGCAGGGCAGGAAAAGAATTCCGGATACCCGGTTAAATCCTGAAGCCTATCGCCTAGATGAATATTCCCCTGATTTTGTTATGCTTAATGCTCAGATAAGTAAAACATGGTGGGAAAAATTCGAGGCTTATGCCGGGGTAGAAAACCTTTTAAATTATAAACAGGAAAATCCAATTTTATCAGCCGATCAGCCTTTCGGAACCTATTTTGACAGCTCAATGATTTGGGGACCTCTATTTGGCAGGAATATTTATGTTGGTTTAAGGTATAAGATCAGGTAGCTGTATTTTTTCCTGACTTAGACACAGGGTCACCCAAAATTGAATCTGAGCTTTTCCCTTTTTACGCAAGCTGCGCTAAGTGGGTCCCGGCCTTGCGAACTGATGTCGGTACTGAAGATCAGCATCATCTATTTCCTTAACTATCTGTGAACTCCCTATGGTTCTTACCAACTTCGATTTACCATTGACC
>JAYEGO010000464.1:0-2282 GCA_034659155.1 Bacteroidota bacterium
TGCGTCTTTTCATTGCCGCCGGCAACGTTAAGCTCAAAATTAGCAACCGGGGCCAATCTTGTAAGCAGGTCAAACCAGTTCGTAGTCAGGGTGGAATCGCCTGCATATGGAATTGTTATCGTGTCGACACCCACTATTGCCTGAGTGCTTTCCTTAAGGTTGAAAGACATGCCGGCATTTTCATACATCTCCTGCATGGTCTGGTAATACTCCGGTCCGCTCATGATGTCCAGCGTTTTGGGAATTGACTGAACTCCGTAATAGGCCGAGAAGCTGATCTTAGCCTCCTGGTTGCCTCCAGATTTTGTGGTAATGAGGACTACGCCATTAGCACCCCTGGCCCCGTATATAGCTGAAGCAGAGGCATCTTTGAGTATCTCCATGGATTCAATATCCCCAGGGTTCAGATAGTCGATATCAGATGTAGGAAATCCATCCACTACATAAAGGGGGTTCGAATCACCAATAGTTCCGATTCCCCTGATCCTGACCTTTAATGCTCCACCCGGGGTTCCGGAATTAGAAGTTACAGCTACACCTGCTGCTTTTCCCTGCAGGGCACTTGCCGCATTCAGCGCTACAGTTTTTGATATCTCGTCCGATTTCACTGAAACAATAGCTCCGGTTACATCACTCTTCTTTTGAACTCCGTAACCAACCACTACCACTTCATCTATTTTCGTTCTGTCCAGTTCAAGGATTACATTGAGTACGATGTTTTCCCCTACTGCAATCTCCTGTCCTAAATAACCTACATAGGAGAATACAAGTACGCTATTTTTATCACTGACTTCGATCACATAATTTCCGTCAATATCAGCTGATGTTCCCGAAACTGTTCCTTTTACGACAATGGTAGCACCGATCAGGGCCTCTCCATTCTCATCAGTAATCTTACCGGTTATTTCAATCTGTGCTGCCAGGTTTTGAGAACCGACAAAAAGAATAAGAAATAGGATTTTGTTTAATAGTTTAGGCATAGATATTTAGTTTTACTCCTCTCACCAGAATCAGGTTCAAATCCATGATGAGATAAATTCAGCTTATTAAGTTGTATTACTTCATACCAAATATAGTAATATATCAACAAATATGTAAACATCTCACAAAAAATAATCTTTATAGAATGGTCTGTAACAGAATCACAGAACAGCTATGTGAGAGCAGGACGGTTTACAGTTAGAACTCCACGTTTTTACTCGTCTGACCACTCAAGGTTACAGCTAGTGGATGGGCTTATCTTTTTACTCTATGAACTGCCCAATAGTGGTCTGACGAGTATTAATCCGGAAAATGCATGCATTTTCTACGATTAAGACTATACCAACAAATTTGGATCATTTCATTAGCCCAAATTTGGGTATGTCTAAATCGGGATTTACTTCGTGAGCTCCCGTTGGTCGGTTCCCGCTTTGCTTCCCACTATCCTTCGCACAACTTGTCCCGATAATTTTCGGGATTCATACAATGCGCTTCGCTTTTGTATGAATAAAGCGGGTTAAAAAGAAAGCAACCCCCGGGAGAGTTGCTTTTTCATAAATATAAATTTAGTTTTATTGCACCCCTGTACGTGTATCCCACCAAATCTGGTAACCCCAGTAATTGTCAACTTCGTTAACATACTCCGGGATATTATTACTGTTGAGTTTTTTTTCTGAACCCGGATAAGAGAACCTGAAGGGAACACGGTTATGACCTTCAACAGTTGCACCTGCAGCAAGTGGCAGAACGGGGACATCTGTTCGCCTCATCTCTGCCCATGCCTCCCAGCTCTGTCTGAATAGTGAGATCCACTTTTGTACATATATCTGGTTAATATCTCCTGCATAAGCAACGTCAGCTCCACCGATAAAGTTTGTAATCTCAGTAAGCCCTATACCATACTCCTCGCAGGAAGCACTAATGGCGGCATTATATGCAACAGCTGCATCCCCGGGAACTCCTGCCAGTCCGCGCTCAGCAGCTTCGGCCCTTATAAACTCCAGCTCGGAGTACTTCATGAAATATACTGATCCGGCAGGATTATTCACAAACAGGTCATTTATAGCAGAATATTCACCAACCGGCCTTACTCCAACCACAAGGCCCTTATATGTTCCGTCACTTATTGTATCGGCATAGAATGCAAGCCTGGGATCGCTGAAAAAAAGCATGGTATCAACCAGCGGCTTGGCCATATAATCGTCTCCGATGGAACTATGATGTGCTGTCCATGGCTCCAGCCAGTCTTCCCCTCCGGGAAAAGCAAGGGCCGCATTATCATCATTGGATGTAAATACAGG
>JAYEGO010000465.1:0-2280 GCA_034659155.1 Bacteroidota bacterium
TTAAGGTTTCAGGACCATATAAAGCAAAATGTTCATATCCTTTCTCAATCCATAATTGCATGGTATTTTCCGTTGTGGACATAGATACCTTTTTTGATCTCTGTGTTTACTTTATCTTAATTCTTAGGGTTCACTCAAAAATTAAATCGGATTTTCTGAAGGAAAGATAGAGTAATTCCACTGAGGTAGCACATCGTGATATTTGATATTAATCTCTTTCATTTGGTTATCTGATATTTTAATACCTTTTTCATAAACTGTTTGATCCAGGATTGCTTTCACCTTTAATCCTGTTTTCGTTTTCGTTGTATTGATATAGTTCAAAATGGTTTCGTTATTTATGAGTGGCTCCCCAGCCCAATTTTTGCTTACCTCACTAAATAACCGGTGTTCAATAGGGTTGTATTTTGAGGTCCCGGGAGGATAATGACAAACAGTTACGGTTATTCCATACTTGTCACACAGTAATCTCTGGATACACATTTTCCATAGTCTGTTCTTTGAACCGTTACTTCCTCCTCCGTCAGCGAGAATTAGAAGTGATTTGGGTTCAGTAACATTGCTCAATTCTGATTCCCACCATTTCACAATAGAGCTTACTGAAAATTCGGCTGTATTATAAGAAACCCCACCGACAATGAAGCCTCTATTATTATCAGTATCATAAATGCCATAGGGGATAAAGACTCCGGATGCTAATGACTTAAAATCATATGCATTTACTACTTTAGAACTTATACACCATGTAACGCCTTGATTTTTAAAGTTCCCGACTAACTCTCTCTTTTTCGCATCTACACTTATCCTTGGTATATTCTGTTGCATCGACACATCACCCATGTGATTAATGTAAATAAATTGTTGATCTCTTTTTTTTCGTGATTCAGGGGTTGATTTCTTTGGGTCTGATTCTATTTTTTTATAGTTGATCTTCAATGAGTACCCCATATCCTTTAATAACTTCCCTATTGTATTGGCACTTACATATATATGTTCTTCTGCAAGTGTGTCTGCAATTTTCTGTGTAGTAGTTTTTGTCCATTTGATACCTGTTATTGGATCACCCGCAGTCTCGTTTTCAAGTAATTGCTTAATCTTGTCAATTATTTCAGGAGTTTTTTTTTATCTCAGGTCTTCCTGCTCCTTTTTTCCGTACTCTCTCTTTCTCAAACAAACCACTTGTTAACTCTTTACGCCCTTTACTAGCTGTCTCAGGATCAATGTTTAATAATGAAGAGATTAGAGTGTCTCCTCCATGACCAATTTTCAATGATTCCAAACCAGCATATAACCGCCGCTGCTTCTCATTTAGAATACTGTAAAATAATATGATAGCAGCCTTTAATTCATCCGTGATTATCTGAGTTGATAGCGTGTCAATATTTAATGCTACTGTATTATCTTGTGATTGCCGGATGAGCAATTGTTGTTTTTGACGTTGGAGATTATTGTTGAAATAGACATATTCTCCATTGCATTTCTCCCTGTACAAATCATTGCGCTTGTATAATTCAATCAACGAAAGTTTTACATTGACATGTAGTTTAGTATCCAACTCTTTCACTGAATAGCCAGACTGAGATACGTTTACAAAGTGATGGCAAGTATTAATCAGAGTGTCGAATTTAGAAAAATGAATGAAGTTACAACTCCATAACCCTTCTTCTGAAAACTTTGGTATTGAGCGAAAAGTATAATATTTTCCTCTGTGGGAATAACTGGACAAATAATGCAATTCTCTTAAACGACGAATTATTGTCATGCGCGACGCATTAACACACACTTTGATCTCATCGAATGTGACTATTTTTTTTGACAACACTAAATCTTTAATTATCTGCAAGTCAGGCGATTCTGTAATCATAGCGATACAATTATACTTTTACATACAAATATAAGTATAATTATATCAATATCCAATAAATTATATGAATAGCATTTAATGCTGATATAGAGCTTAATACATATTGTGCTATTTGTTGCTAGGGATTTGTAGGATGATACTAATATTCGTTATATTCGGAGGTTATATTTGAGAGAACACTTACTTCGATATAGCGGTGATCTTAAGAGTATCCAAAATTATATTTCCAGAGGCCTGTTCCGCTTTTCCCAGGATCTCTTGTTAATACTGTTTCTACTAATTACCATCGCATATATTGATATTCATTTGGGTACAATTGTGGCATTTTTTATTGTTCTCGCCAATGTCATTCTATTTCTTCTCAATAATATCCTTTATTCTATTTCAGTTAATCGAAGGAATCAGCGCTCGGGTTT